>CAYNEZ010000060.1:0-16453 GCA_964396365.1 uncultured Sangeribacter sp.
GACATGGATCGTATCTTATGACACTGAAAAATATTGCCAAAGAAATTGGTTTTGACCTCCCATTTTATACGCGTACCGGTTGGCCGGAACTGAAGACACCGGTACCATACGGCGAAATGATACCCCTTTATGGCGATTATGCCGACGGGTTTTGGGAACGTTCAATCGAGCCTACTGCCGGCAACTATTACAAGGCTTTCAACTTCAAGGGATTCAGGAGTAGCACCGCAATTGCAAGTGAGCAACTAAAAGACCAAAAGGAAAAACTCACAGAAGGAGACGAACAGTATCCCTACTTCACATGTGAGCTTGGCGGAGGAATGATGGGTGCTTACCACCGTCGACCATGGATTTACCCGGAAGACGCATACTCCCTCGCTGTCGTGAAACTCGGCAGCGGCAGCAACCTGCTTGGCTACTACATGTATCATGGTGGCACAAATCCTGAAAGCGACATATATCTCAACGAGACGCAACGAACGAAAGCGACTAATTACAACGACCTACCCGTAAAGAACTACGACTTTCAAGCTCCACTCGGAGAGTTCGGACAGCCATATCCCCATTACTATGATCTTAGGAAACTACATCTGTTCATGAAAGACTATGGCAGCATTCTTGCCCCGATGGAAGCCTTCTTTCCTATGCCAGAGGATATTGAGAAGGGAGATGATTCACATTTGAGATGGTCTTACCGATCTAATGGCAATAGCGGTTTTGTCTTCATCAACAATTATGAGCGACTTCAAGACCTTTCAGATAAAAAAGGAATTCAATTTGATGTCTGCGGCGTGAAGTTCCCATCAAAACCCATCACCATCCCGGCAGGAACAACTTGTATTTTCCCTGTAAATATCGACGGATTAAGATACGCAACTGCTCAATTGATCGCCAAGCGCAACGGCAATATATATCTTGAGCAGATTCCAGGCATCAACACAGAAATCGCAGTCGGAAAGAAAGTGCTGAAAAACCTGAAAGCTTTCGGATTTGAAAAACCGGTATATGAAAATATATATCTGCTCACTCCTGACCAGGCATCCCATCTTTTCCTCCCTGAAATGAGAAAGATAGCTGTCCCTTCAGAGCGACCATTGATTGAAAAAATTAAGTCTTCCGGTACTCCTCGCACAATCACCAAAGGAGTTAACAAGGCAGCCGAATCTCCCGAAGATGCTGATTTCGAACAAGCTGCAGTCTACTCTATCACTAACATTCCGGAAGCTAATAAGCGTGAAAACATTCTTCTTCGCATCGACTATAGAGGAGACGTCGCGAGGTTATACTGCGACGGCAAACTGATCGCAGACAATTTCTATAACGGACGCCAGATGCTCTTCGGTCTATGGCGTCTGCCGGCTGACGCAAAAAAACTTGAACTCCGCATTCTTCCCTTACAACCCAATATGCCTGTCTATTTCCCTGAAGAAGCAGACACAACACCGGGAGAGGAAGTAAAAGCCATCACAATAATACCATCAGAACAATGAAAAAATTCATATTACCCGCAGCTCTGCTTTATGCTTCATTCGCATTCGGAGCATCCGACAACAAGATAGATCTTTCCGGCACTTGGCAATTTGGATATGGTGAGAAACCGGTTTACAATGACAAGATTACATTGCCTGGATCTATGCTGGCAAACGGCAAAGGGCATGACGTAGACACCGACACGAAATGGACTGGGTCGCTCTACGATATGTCGTATTATTACAGTGACCTATACAAACCATATCGCGAACCGGGAAACATTAAGTTTCCCTTCTTCCTTACGCCCGACAAAGAATATGTAGGCAAGGCTTACTACAAGAAAAAAGTAAAGATTCCTTCTGATTGGGAAGGTAAGCGAGTTATCATTCATCTGGAGAGGCCTCATATTGAGACCACTCTAAGGATAAATGGAGAAGACATAGGACATCAGATGTCGCTGTCTACGCCTCATGAATATGATATCACCAAATATATAAATGCCGGGAAGAATAACGAAATTGAGCTGACCGTCTACAACGGTATTGAGAATGTCTGCGTAGGTCAGGATTCACATAGTGTTACCGACCAGACCCAAGGGAACTGGAATGGCATCACTGGAGACATATATCTCAAAGCAACCCCCAAAGATGCATATATAAGGAATGTCAGAGTTTATCCGGACGTCAAAGGGAAGAAAGCCACCATCAAAGTGCTCAAGGGTGGACAAGCAAAAAAGATCAAAAACATAAACGCCAGAGTGGTATCTGATGACGGATCTGAAGTCTTCAACATCAGAAAATGGACTATAACTGGCGATACGCTTTCTTTTACGGTTGACTTTGAGGACAATATAAAAATATGGGATGAGTTTAACACCCCTCTCTATAATGTCACCGTAAACTTTGGAGACGATTCAGCCACAACATCTTTTGGCATGCGCGATATCTCAGTTTCTGGCAGGGATATCCTAATCAATGGGCGCCCGATGTATGTGCGTGGCACTGTTGAGAATTGCTGTTTTCCTCTCACGGGTTATGCGCCTACCGATGAAGAGTCTTGGGCTAAAGTATTCGCCAAATGCAAGGAATATGGCATTAACATGATGCGCTTCCACAGCTACTGTCCGCCAGAGGCAGCTTTTACGGCTGCTGACAAGGCTGGCATATACCTTCAGCCGGAAGGTCCGTCCTGGCCTAACCATGGAGTAAAACTCCGTAGCGGTATGGCAATAGATCAGTATCTCATCGACGAAGGCAAAGCCATCTTAGATGCTTATGGTAATCATCCATCATTCGTCATGATGGCCGCTGGCAATGAACCGGCAGGAAATTGGGTTCCCTACACAAATATGTGGGTAGAGACGATGAAAGACTATGACCCAACAAAGATCTACTGCGGAGCATCAGTAGGTGGTGGCTGGGCATGGGATGGAGGCAGCGACTATCATGTTAAGGGTGGAGGACGCGGACTGGAATGGAAAAATCACATGCCTTCAAGCGACGATGACTATTCCAACGATATCGCTATGCCACGAAACTTTAAACCGACAGAGTCAAACCAGGTAAACAACTCTCCTATCATTGCCCACGAGCAGGGTCAATGGTGTGCTTTCCCGGATCTTGAGGAAACTGTCCAGTACACCGGACCATACAAAGCAAAGAACTTCGAGATATTTCGCGATCTGCTGGAGAAAAACGGCATGAAGGGAATGGATCGGAAATTTCTCAATTCAAGCGGAAAACTCCAGACTCTATGCTATAAATATGAAATAGAGCGCAACCTCAGAACCCCTGATTACACAGGATTCCAGTTGCTTGCACTCAATGATTATAGCGGTCAGGGTACAGCACTTGAGGGAGTCCTCAATGTATTTTGGAAGGAGAAGGGATATGTTGATGGCGAAGAGTGGAGAGAGTTCTGCAGCCCTGTAGTGCCACTTGCCCGCTTCCCAAAATTTGTATTTACAGATACAGATTCTGTCAGAATTCCAGTAGAGATAATCAATGCTACATCTGACGATTTAGGAGAGACAAAAGTCACCTACAATGTGACAGATAGCGATGGGCGTACTGTCGCTGTTGGAATCTTTGGTAATACACAAATACCTGTTGGCAAGAATAATCAGATTGGAAAATTCGCGCTTCCTATACAAAAAGTTACAGAACCAAAGAAATACACACTTTCGATCAAAGTCGGCGACAAGGGACATAATAGTTGGGAATATTGGATATATCCTGAGGAATCGGTTGTAGAAGTGCCTGAAAATATTTTTGTTACGGACACACTTGATTCTAAGGCGATAGAGATATTGAATAAAGGGGGCAATGTGCTTCTGACAGCCGCTGGAAAGGTGACACTTGGCAAGGATATTGTGCAGAATTATCTGCCTGTGTTCTGGAACACAAGCTGGTTTAAAATGCGGGCCCCACACACTACAGGAGCATACATAGACACTGAACATCCGCTTTTCGCCCATGGCTTCCCGACAGATGATTGGAGCAACCTCAACTGGTGGGAATTGCTCAACAAAGCGCAGGTGATGAACCTGCTTGAACTTCCAGCGGAATATCAATCGCCAATTCAGCCCATTGATACATGGCATCTGAGCCGCAAGCTCGGTATGGTAGTAGAAGCAAATGTCTTGAACGGTAAGCTTTTCATGACAACGATGGATATCAATAGCAATCTTGACAAGCGTGTGGTTGCGAAGCGGATGCGCAATGCCATTTTAGACTACATGGCAAGCGAGGATTTTAGGCCTTCAATCACGTTAACCCCGGAGATCATTACAGACTTCTTCACAAAAGAGACAGCTCCAGTGGAAATGTATACCAACGAGACGCCAGATGAACTGAAACCGAAATTAAAATAAAAAATGAACCATCCCGTATCGCAGGCGTTTAAAAGCTATAAACAATAATTATTAACTCAAAAATCATTCGATCATGGACATCCAGCAAATCATCGCCCACCTAAAGGAAAACTTCGGCGATAACTTCGACATCGCTAAAGTGACAAGTGCACTCAAAGGTTTCGATCTCAAGAACCTCAACATAACCGAAATCGTCTCAAAACTCCATGCCGACGGTCTGCTTAACAACGTTAACCTTGACAGCCTCAAGGGCAACGTTCTCGACGGACTAAAGGAAAAAGCCGGCGGTATGCTCGGCGGACTTTTTGGCAAGTAATACTCACCAAACCCATACCCACACAAAACGCCTCCCATTCCAGGGTGGCGTTTGTAATTTTATGAGTTTCTTTATGAAACTCATAATTTCATATCCTCAATCATCAACAGATACTTTTTATTCCTTACTCGGTGCGTTTTTAATTCCACACTTGGCAGCATAAAAAATATGCGGCTTGCTTAATGTAGGCAAGCCGCACTTTCTATATTTGTATTATTCTTAATTCTAATTCTCAATTATTCATAGATCATTTCTACATGGCCTATTGCCAATTCTGCTGCGAGGAGAATAGGGATGCGGCTGGTTTGGTCTACTTGCGCTTGAACTGCGTATCCAGTGGCAGCCCCTTGATAAGTATATTCGAAAGAAACGGAATAAGTGGAATATCCTCCGAATGAAGATTCGCCATTATATGTCACAGTTACGGATTGTGCGTATCCGCCATTGATAGGGATTGTCACTTGCTGGCCTGGCGACATGCTCGCGAAATCAATTTCATGGAAATAATAGAACATCCCGAGCATATCGGCTGTTACTGTCACTGCCTCCATAGTCTGAGCATCGGCATCAAGCTGTCCTTGCCCCTGAATATTTTTATAGTTTGCAGGATTCGAAGCCACAAAACCATTGCTACGGTATTCCATTACCTTTGGTTTGAGATACCAACCATTTTCATAATCAACGGTCTCGCGACTATATGGAGTGCCTGGCGACATTGTTGCGTTTAGAGTATCACTGACGCAAAAGATTCGCCCTTCCCAGGGTATTGTGTTGCCATCGAGAGTCGCATTAAATTGGTCGCCTTGCGAAGAAAGAGTCACCTTTCCATGACCGATGTTCACGTCCACAAGTCCCCAATGATAATGTACGGTATAAGGGAGTTCCTGATAAGGAATCTGCACCTGAGCCATTCCTGTAAGTGCCGCTACGAAAGCGAAAAGCAGTAGAATCGTCTTTTTCATAGTAAAATCAGTTAAATAATTACAATCCGTGAGTTATTTCTATCGTATTAAGATTAATTTTACTTTAAAAACAATCCATATCCCTAAAGGTTGAAGAAACGCTCCAAAAGACTTAACAAAATGCCGAAAAAATAGAAATTCTGTCATATGGTATAAAAACTGACAATAAAATAAACATTTCTTTGCTTTTCAATAATTTTTTTGTAACTTTGCAAATGACACCATGTGTTAAATTCTATCTCAAAAAAATCTTAATGTAAAGAAGTGATTTATGAAAAAATTTTTACTTTCAGCAACTTGTGTAGCCTTAGCTTTTTCAGCTTTCGCTACCCTCCCGTCTCCTAAAGCTCTCATATCTTCATATGAGCCGGCTTCTCAAGAAATCAATATTTCAAAGCTGCCAAAGATGGAGAGTGCTAAAAAAATCACCCCGACTCCAGACACCCAATGGGGAGAATGGAGCGATCTTGGCACCTCTACTGTCACTTTCCCCTCGGAAGAATTCATATATACAGGGACTGCAACCGATGTTCCGACTTTCATCCGTACCGATGAAAATGATGCCACACACTTGCAATATCGTTTTGACGGTCTACTCTCCACAAATACAGTGGCCGACGTGTTACCAGAACCACTTTATGTAGATGTATATGGCGACGAAGTAACTGTCTACAGTCAACAGCTTCCGCCAATCTCTCTTGGTGAATACGATGCTTACTATCCGGGACCGTTTGCCATATGTGATTTTGCTGTGCTCTATGATATGGAATCATACCGGATGCTAAATCAATACACCCCCAATCCAATGAGCATGACACTCAATCTATGCTTTTATGATGAGTCGCAAGGTGAATTCGAAGGATTGATATTCATGGGAGAGGTGGAAATCAAACTCAATGTAAAGCAGACTTTCTCGATTCCATCCAGCTGTGTGATCGGTGGCGATATGGGAATGGGTCTCCTCAAAGTTGAGGCAGATGAAGAAGTGTGGGGCATAAGCTATGCTATAGTAAAAGGAGATGGTAATATAATCAACTTCGAGACCTATGATTATGACACTATCATCGACCGCATCATCAATAAGGATGAAAACTTAATGATCATGAACTGGATGGCTGGAGACATTATGGCTGTCCCGATGGATGGCCCGGGTGTCTATACCCTCGGTGCTGTAGCGTATAGCGAAAACGATGAAATCCTTTCATCTGCCACCTGCACTGTCTACAACATGCCGAACGAATCATGGAACTGGACATCGCTCGGACAGGCTACAGTGTCGGAAGATTTCTTAAGAGAAGTATTCACCATGAACCTTGACAATGCAGGAATAGCACACGATGGTCCTGCGGAATACGAAGTAGAGATCCAAGAATCCAACACCACTCCTGGCCTCTACCGACTCGTCAATATGTATGGTCCGTCACACCCCTATGCTGCAATCTTTGAATACCTGAATGAGTTCCCGGTATATACATATATTGACTGCAGCTCTCCCGAATTATGCTACATCTACAATATGCCTACAGGCTTCATTGTGAAGGGTGACACAAGCGGTGAGATTTCTCTCGGATGCGAACCCTCAGTATATTTCGACGAAGGTTTCCCCTTTGATATGATCGCAGAAGAAATGCCTGAAGCTTTCGGCAATCTTAAAGATGGAACCATCACATTTACTCCCTCACAGATATATCTCTCTGTGCCTGTATATAAAGAATATTTTGGGTATGACTGGTTTGGAGCTGAAATGTTTACCGAAAACGATTTCACTATCAAACTTCCGGCAGGCTCAGGGATAGACAGTGTAAGCATCTCAACTGACAATGGTGCATATTATGATATGAACGGCCGACATATTGAGAATCCGGCAAAGGGTGGCATATATATCCTCCGCAATGCCGATAAAGCTATAAAAGTTGTCAAATAAGAACCGAACGACTTAATTTTATGCGGACCTCGTGCAGACGAAGGTCCGCTTTATATCTTCTTAGTCTCAAAATAGAAATCTGAAAAATCATAATGAAACGAATTTTATTTTTCTTGCTCCTATCATTATTCTTCGTTGCGTTGCCGGCTCAGGAGCGACGGCCTATTGACAACAGGAATCCTTTGTGGTTGATCCACATAGATGTATGGAATTCAGCTGATCCCCAGAAAATCATAGATCTAATTCCTGATGAGATAAAGCCATATGTATGCATGAATCTTTCTCTTTCCTGCCAATACGATAAGGCAACCAACATGTACCGCATGCCTCGCTATGCAGTACGGACCTATAAATCTTGGGCCTCCGTATGCCAACAAAACGGACTTTGGTTTACTTGCCAACCAGCCAGTGGCGGCCACACTCATATTCAGGACGATGACCTTGAGACTTTTGAATATTTCTTTAAGACCTATCCAAACTTCCTCGGATGGAATTATGCAGAGCAATTCTGGGGATTTGACGAAGCTGGCGACAAAAGCAGCAGCACCCAGCAATCACGTATCGACTTATTTGCAAAACTCGTAGAGATGTCGCACAACTACGGAGGATTTCTTACAGTAAGCTTTTGCGGAAATATTTGGAGTCACCCTCTTAATCCGTTGGGTATGATGAAACGAAATCAAAATCTTTACAAGGCATGTAAGGATTATCCGGAAGCAATCCTATGGCTATATAAATACACTACAAGCAGCTGTTTCTATAATAACGAGAGTGTGACATGGGGCCCCTATGTAGCCGGTCTCGCCAAAAACTATGGTGTGCGCTACGACAATTGCGGATGGAACGGAGCCCTCAGCGAACTCTTTGGAGACAATAACGGTAAGCCGTATCCGGGGGCAGCTGGTATAGGCACAATTATGGAACAGACCTGCGTTAACGGTGGTGCCGTTTGGGATGGCCCTGAACTTATCTGGACAGAAGACTTTCAGAACCTCAACAATTCTACCGTCAACGGATACACACGCCGCAACTGGGGAAGGTTTCCTAACTTCAACGGCATATGGCTTGACATGTTCGGAAAAATCATTGATGGATCCATGTATATTCCAAGCAGAACTGAAGTTGTAGGGAAAACTAAGATTGCTATCATCAACGATGTGACCAGCGGCAACGACGAAGATAAATATGCTTCATGGGGAGATTTGTATGACGGACTTTACAAGCAAACCGACCCTTTTAACAAGAACAAGGGTACTTGGATGGACAACCTTTGCTACTTCAAGAAAAGCGGACGTTACGGCACCATACCTGTCATGCTTGACCCTGCAGACGAGACAGCAATGCAGATACCTATACAAGTGAAAAAGTCAAAACGTTCTTCACGATGGTCGTCGACAAGCATGAAGACAGCTGATTTTAACAAACAGTATCCCGAAGTCTCTTTGGGTGACCTTTATGTAAACCGTTTCCGCAACCAACTCGTGACATATACTCCCTATTCAAATATCAACGGCAAAAAATCAGCTACTGCCAGGATACCTCTCTCCTACAACACATGTGACACATTGGAATTGACATACAACGTTCTTTCAAGCGGAGTGATACGCGAATATGAGGATCATATCGACTTCTATCTGAATAATTACAGAAATGACACCATTACTGTAAAGAACGACATCATCCGTATAGAAGGCATGACCTCTGCACCATCATTCGAACTTAAAAAACACGGAAATTATTCAGCAATAGTCGATGATGAGTACAACGAGGCTGAGAAGAGCTATACTCTCAAAGTAAGCCATCTCGGACCTCTTGATCTTACAGTTATATGCAAAGGAAATGCTGACCGCAGCGGAATGACGGATGCCATTCCATCTGATTATTCTCTTCCCACACCGAAACAGCCGCAACCATTCAATGGCCCTGTGATAATTGAGGCAGAGAATATGGACTACAAGAGCGTGAAAAGTGTTGCTCTCACCCACTCCGGATGGTGGGCTCAAGATTATTCTGAATTTGCAGGTTTGGGATATGTAGAAATGGGCACCAACCAACAAGCGTCTTTGCGTCATGAACTCAAACTTAATGAGGGTGGCGACTATGATGTCATTATCCGCTACTGCAACACTTCAAAATCAGGAGAATTGCAGGTTTCAGTAAATGGTGACGTAACCAAATTGACCCTTGACAAAGTAAAAAAGAACGAGTGGAAAAAAATCAAGGTTCCCGCCTCTCTATCTGATGGCATAAATACGCTTATTATCACAAATACAGGTGCCACAGCCCCTACTATCGACCAGATAATATATATGCCGAAAGGCACACCGGAAGAGAAATATCTCGTCACTGTAAGGGATGCTGACAATGGAAGAGTTTCAGCGGATATTTCTGAAGCTGTTGAGGGTCAGAAAGTGACTCTGACAGTAAATCCCGATGAAGGATATGCCCTCAAGGAACTAAAGATCGTGAATTCCGTGTTCTATTCCATGTCTGCAACTATAGCAATAGGAGATACAGGTGAGATTTCATTCACAATGCCCGACGACAATGTCACAATTCAGCCGATATTTGTAGACACTTCATCAATCTACAAACTCGATTTTACAGATGTGGCAAACGGAAGTATACCTGAAGGCTGGCAATGCGTACAAGAAAACGACGAAATACACAAATATCCCGAGACATATGGAATGGGAGCCCGGACATTCAAAGATTTCAAGGGTTATCAGGGCAAGGCTCTCTACTGGCGCAACGACCGTGCAGAATACGGCACCCAAAACAATTACCGTCTGATATTAGAACCGGGTGAATACAAACTCACTTTCGCAATGGCTGCATGGAAGGGATCACCAAGTTATAATGTATCTGTACTCCCCGTAGGCTCTAACAATGCCATTGCAAATTCCGAGATATTCACAACAAAAGTCGATGCCAACGGAAATACATCTGCAGATGTTTCTAAGGAAGAGGAGCATGAATTTACATTCACTGTTCCGGAAGCCGGTAACTACATCATTTCATTTGTAGACAAGACAAATGGCGGAGGCTACCATGAATTCCTGCTGTTGGAATGTAAATTGAACAATCTTACAAACAATGGAGCTGACCAGGTCAGCGATAGAATATCTCTTGTGCCAGCTGGAATTTATACGCCTCAAGGATTACGGATCAGTTCCATACAACCAGGCTTGAACATTGTTATAGAATCTGACGGCACTATACGCAAAGTGATGGTAAAATGAGATTAGAATAACATTAAGACCCCATCTCATAAAATAAACCCAAAGGCAGAAAAAAGCCCTTGGGTTTATTTGTATATTTCAGAAGGAAATGAAGTGGTTTCGGCTTATACGTTCACAAGATAATTCTTGAAATCTGAAAAGTCATTAGTCATTGCCACCAATTGCTTCTCCCCTTTCATGAAATCTTGCAAACGCAAGGGAATCTCAATATCCTTACCGATAATTTCCGTAACAGTATCACGAAATTTTGCAGGATGAGCCGTCTCAAGGAAGAGTCCGGTCTCTCCATTCGCCAACAGCTGCTTCAATGCCAGATAGCCACAAGCCCCATGAGGGTCAAGCACATATCCGGTTTTGTCAAAGCATATCTTCATGGCTTCTGCTATCTGACTGTCACTGAAAGTTGTGCCGCTTATCAAAGAAGATATCACTTCATGCTTTCCTGCATATAGGTCAATAATTCGGGCAAAATTGCTGGGATCCCCTACATCCATCGCATTTGCTATTGTCTGTATACTTGCCTTCGGATTGTATTCCCCTGTCTGAAGATATTCATAGAAAATATCATTGGCATTATTTGCTGCAATAAACCGTTTTATAGGAAGTCCCATCCTATGGGCAATAAGTCCGGCAGTGATATTTCCAAAATTTCCGCTTGGTACACACACCACAACGTCCTCTCCCTTTCCCATAGCTTTCAGTTGAGCATAGCCACTGAAGTAATAGAATGCCTGTGGCAGAAAACGAGCAACATTAATCGAATTTGCCGATGTAAGGAGCATTTTTTCATTCAGTTCATCGTCAAGGAAAGCACTCTTCACAATTCTCTGGCAATCATCGAAGTTTCCGTCAACCTCTATGGCTGTAATATTCTTGCCAAGAGTAGTGAATTGGCATTCTTGAATAGGACTGACCTTTCCTTTCGGGTAGAGGACATAGACATGGATTCCCTCCACGCCAAGAAACCCGTTAGCGACGGCAGATCCTGTGTCTCCACTTGTAGCGACCAATACATTGACTGGTCTGCCGTCAGTATCCTTGCTGATAAAATATTGCAGCAGACGAGCCATAAAACGAGCCCCCACATCTTTGAAAGCCAACGTTGGGCCATGGAAAAGCTCAAGACTATAAATATCCTTCTCTACTTCCACTACGGGAGTATCGAAAGAAAGTGTATCTCTGACTATTTTTTCCAAGGCCTTTGGCTCCACATCCTCTCCGAAGAAAGCATCTGCAACTCTTACGGCTATATCCTGCAGCGATAGTTTGTCGATATTATCGAAAAACTCCTTTGGTAATTTCTCTATTCTTTCGGGCATGAAGAGACCACGATCGGCGGCCAGGCCCTTTACTACTGCATCGCGGAGGGTCACTTCCGAGACTGTATGGTTAGTGCTGTAATATTTCATAAGATAATTCAATTTAAGTAGCTCGCAAAAATCAATGATACGATAAATGCGAGATAATCTTGAGTCAGGTTGGCTGCGGAGTGAAGGAGCTTAACGAGCTAAGCGACTGAACGACAATGCCAAGATGGCCAAGATTAGCCGCAGTTATCATATCAAGATCTTTCAAGCTGCTTGGTTTTCATATATCGTTTAATTTTTGTGAGCTACTTAAGTTTCGATAATTCAACTTTAACCACAAATCGCATCTCCGAGGCTACTGCAATTTGCGATTTCTCCCCCGGGTCAAAGCCTGCGGTTTTTACATAATTATCAGGTCTCCTAACTTATATAATCCTAACTTATATAATAAGCAAATGATTTCGAAACCATGTTATTTTATTTTCATGAACTCCTGCATGAATTCTCCGAGTTTCAGTAGGCCATAGGAGCCTTTGGCGCAAGATGCTTCTGAGAAGGCCTTGACTTCGTCAGCAACTATGCCCTTATGCCAGATTGTGAAGGGAACGGGTTCTCCTTTATGAACACGCAATTCAACGGGAGTGGCATGATCCGGCATAAGCGCTATAGCCACAGGCTCTTCCCACTGGGAAACCTCATCAAGTATCGGACCTACAATCCTACGGTCAAGATTCTCTATAGTCTTGATCTTAAGATCCAAGTCGCCGTCATGTCCCGCTTCGTCTGAAGCCTCAACATGCAGAAAGACAAAATCAGAACCTTTTAATGCAGAAATTGCGGCAGCTGCTTTCCCTTCATAATTAGTGTTGGCAAGCCCGGTAGCCCCTTCTACATCGATGGGGGTAAGTCCGGCATATCTGCCTATACCTCTTATAAGGTCAACAGCTGTAATCACAGCACCTGATTTTATTGACGGGAACATTTCCTGAAGAGTCAGCATAGCAGGACGATACCCACCACTCCAAGGCCATATGGAATTTGCTGGAGTCTTCCTGCCCTCATTAAAAGGATGATCGGCTAAAAGTTTCTGCGACCTCAATATGAGACCGTTGATAAGATCGGCTGTTTCCTGTGGAGTCAATCGTCCTTCTTCTGTTGGGGCGTCCTCCATCGGACTTACGAGCAGATTCTCCCAAAATTCCCCGGGATGGTCATGGGGAGGAGCACACTCAATATATTTGCTTCCCCCTTTTATCACCAGAAGATGCCGATATTGTATCCCCGGGATAAACTTCACATTTTCAGATCCTAATTCCTTATCAAGGAATTCAATGAGTTCTTTCCCTTCTTGACTTGAAAGATGACCTCCATGATGATTCAGAATCTTGCCATCAGCAAGAGAGATGATATTGCAGCGCATTGCCATCTCATCAGGAGCAAGATCATACCCTATACTGGCAGCTTCCAGTGGGCCACGACCCTCATAGACTTTCGTCATGTCATAGCCTAAGATTGTAGCATTTGCGACTTCGCTACCTGGCTGGAGTCCATCCGGAATTGTGACAAGAAGTCCTGACCGCCCCATTGCAGCAAGACGGTCAAAGGCAGGCGTAGATGCATATTCGAGAGGAGTCTTCCCCCCGAGACCAACGACAGGATAGTCGCTCATGCCATCGCCCAAAATTATGAGATGCTTCATCAGTTATTGGCTGTTGAGATGATGTTTGCAAAGACTCCGGCAGCTGTCACGCCCGCTCCGGCTCCATACCCCTGGATAAGCATTGGATATTTCTTATATCGTTCTGTAGTGAGCATGACTATGTTGTTTGATCCTTCCAGATCATAAAATGGGTGACTTGAATCTACAGCTTTCAGTCCTACACTCATTTTACCCATTTCCATTTTTGCCACGAAACGCCAACGCTTCCCCTCCGATTCGAGTAGCTTACGCTTCTCTTCAAACTCAGCATCAAGTTCGGGCAGATGCTTCCAGAATTCCTCAATCGGGCCTTCAAGAAGTTCCTCTGGAATGAAAAGATTCCTCTCCACTTCATCCTGTTCTACCTTATATCCACCCTCACGTGTTAGGATCACGAGCTTTCGCATCACGTCAATCCCACTGAGGTCAATACGAGGATCCGGCTCGCTATAGCCCAATTCTTTTGCAAGACGAACAGTCTCAGAGAATGGCACCTCCGAAGAAATTGCATTGAAAATGTAATTGAGCGTACCACTCAGCACTGCCTCGATTTTCAGTATCCGGTCGCCGGAAGAGCGAAGGTCGTTGATCGTACCGATAATAGGAAGACCTGCTCCGACGTTGGTTTCATAAAGAAATTTCACACCTCTGCTTAGTGCTGTATCCTTAAGACTGCGATAACGATCAAATGTGCTTGAAGCGGCCACCTTGTTGGCTGCCACCACACTGATATTGTGCTCAAGGAATGACTGATACAGCTCAGCGATATCTTTCGACGCCGTACAATCCACAAAGACACTATTAAAGATATTCATGCCTATCACCTCATCGCGCAAAATTTCAGGATTGCTTGCAATGCCATCTTTTTCCAGTAGCTCTCGATAATTCTTAAGGTCAATGCCTTCCCGAGAGAAGATAGCCTTGCGGCTTGAAGCTATGCCTACTACATTCAGCTTCAGACGATGGGTTTTCATCAGCTCCTCCTTCTGGGAAGCTATCTGTTCGATGAGCATACCACCTACAGTGCCTATGCCACATATAAAAAGGTTAAGTTCTTTATATTCACTAAGGAAAAATGAGTCATGAATCACATTTAGCGACTTTCGCAAGAAGCGTCCATCAACCACAAATGAGATGTTGGTCTCACTTGCACCCTGAGCGCAAGCAATGACACTGATACCGCTTCGTCCAAGTGTTCCAAACAACTTGCCCGCGATGCCGGGAGTGTGTTTCATATTCTCACCTACGATAGCAACCGTAGCAAGACCTTTCTCGACATACATAGGATTCATCGCACCGGTAGCAATCTCCTTTTCAAATTCCTTGTCGAGCACACGCACTGCCTCAGCTGCGTCTGCATCCCTCACACCTACAGATGTAGAATTTTCGGAAGATGCCTGCGACACAAGGAATACAGATATGCCATTGTCGGCAAGAGCAGAGAAAATGCGGCGATTGACACCGATGACTCCTACCATTGACAGACCTGTAACTGTGATAAGCGACGTACCGCTGATGCTTGAAATGCCCTTGATCGGTTTGCTGTCATCAGCAATACGCTCACGTATTATCGATCCGGCAGCATCCGGATGGAATGTATTCTTGACAAGAATCGGAATGTTCTTGACACAGACAGGATAGATTGTAGGAGGATAAATCACTTTTGCCCCGAAGTTTGAGAGCTCCATCGCCTCAAGATAAGTGAGGGAATTGATGGTATAGGCTGTTGGTATGACGCGTGGATCGGCAGTCATGAATCCGTCTACATCAGTCCAAATTTCAAGAACCTCCGCATCAAGGGCAGCCGCTATTATGGATGCCGTGTAGTCGCTCCCTCCTCGCCCGAGATTGGTCACTTCCCCGGAAGTGGCATCAGTCGAGATAAATCCGGGTACTATATGGATCCCCTCAACCTCCGAACCGAATTCTTCAGCCACTAACTCATTAGTCAGTACAGAAGCAAGGAGCTGCCTATTGTGTTTATTCTCCGTCTTGATAAAATTTCGCGAATCGTGCAGCATGGAGCCCGAAATGAGTCGTGCTACAATCTTTGAGCTTAAACGCTCTCCGTAGCTAACAATCAGAGCACGCGTCTTCTCGCTAAGATCCTTAATCAAGGAAAGGCCATGATAGATAGAAGCAATCTCTGCAAGCAGCGTATCGACTTCTTCGATCAGTTCTTCCGGGCGATCGGTAATGATGCTTCTGATAAGGTCATGATGACGGCTATAAAGCTTGGCAACTCCCTCAAGATATGAAGAATCACCGGCTGCGGCTTTCAGCGAGGTATTCAGAAGCAAGTCGGTCACTCCTCCTAACGCGCTTACCACTACTACACATGGACAATCCTGCCCTTCAACTATTTTTTTGAGATTCGCAAGGCCCTCTTGAGAACCCACAGAAGAACCTCCGAATTTCAGTACCTTCATAATCATTTTTACCTTTAAAAATGCAAATTTAATCAATTTCATAATTCTATGCAAAATTAAAACAGAAAAAATGGCAAAGGTCATCATTATTGTATATAATTCCTATAATAACACACAAATTGTAATTTTGCAAAAGGATTATGTAATTTTGCGCTTGCCGGTTGACTCTACAAAACTTAAAAAAATCATTGAATATTTGGCAGTTCGGATTTTTTGTATTAATTTTGCGCCA
>CAYNEZ010000061.1:0-16413 GCA_964396365.1 uncultured Sangeribacter sp.
GATTGTCTACGTTTAGGATGTGCCATTTTTATTCAAAATTTATTGGACAGCCACTTTTCCCCTACCTTTTGCAGAAAAGAATAGCGACCGCCATCGGTTATTGTTTATATTCCTTTTATATGTCTTCTTCTTCCAGTTCTTTGCTTTCAGAAGAATGTTTCTTCATTATTTCATTCATCTCGGGATTACATTCACCATCAGGATGAATATGTCTCAACGGGATGCTTAGCAAAATAGTGTCATATATAAGAGGTGACAAATCGAAATTCACTTCGCTTTCAGGTATGGTGATGGTGTCGTCATTTTCATCATAGTCTTCTCCGTAGCGGACTGTGACATCATAGTCTTCATCCACATCAAGGCGCATCGGATCAAGGCAACGGTCGCAAGGGATATCTATCCATCCTTGGCAGGTGATACCTATTTCATATACACCGTGACGCACATCGACGTCTACATATGCAGTGACATCGGCCTCTTTCACGTCGTCATTTTCCCGCGACGTAAAGAAGTCTTTGTCCACCTTCATCTCATACTCATGATGGCCTTCGCCAAGAGTAGGAAGGGCTATAATGAATTGCTTTAAATCACACATCTCTTATAATGCGTTTCTTTTGCGTTGCAAAATTAATCATTTTTCGCCGATTACACAAATCTTTTTCAAAAATAAAGAGCTTTTTTGTGATTTACCAGCATAAGTCCTTACTAGCTTTAATGTCATTAAGGATTCTAAAGACAATTTTACCTGTAGAAAACTTGTAGATAAACGTAGAAAACCTGTAGAAAACCCTTATATAATTGTTGAAAAACAGATGTCAAGGAACCCATAAGCCGAGGTACTTTGACCATAGAGCATACTTTTCATCATATTTTCTTCACTCATTCCGTAGTGTTTTCTTCAAAATTTACCCATTTTTCTACACAATATATTTGAAAATTTATTAACTTTGCAGTTATCTACAGTGTGTAGAAAAAGTCAGCATACCTTTGATATTTCATAAAGTTGCGATTTCATAACCTGTAGATAAACGTATATAATTGTTCGATAACCGAGAATTCCAAATATTCCGTTTAAAAGTAATCGTCATTTATCTACACCCATTATTGTTGTTGTTGATTTTTTTATTTTAAATTTTTATTAAAAACATAGAATAATAAAAAATGGAGTCGAAAACTTCCACCTCTGATACTCTCCGCAAGAAACTGCTCGCCGACGAGATAACGGCACTTAAGAAAGAAAAGAACGCGGTGATAATGGCTCATTATTACCAGCGCGACGAGATAAAGGAAATGGCCGACTTCATAGGCGATTCCTTGGCGCTCGCACGCAAGGCAGCTGAGACGGATGCCGATGTCATAGTCATGTGTGGTGTGCACTTCATGGGTGAGACAGCTAAAATTCTTTGCCCCGACCGCACAGTGCTGATTCCTGATCCGAATGCCGGATGCTCACTTGCTGACAGCTGCGATCCAGTAGAGTTTGGAAAGTTTGTAGGAGAGCATCCTGATCACACTGTGATAAGCTATGTCAATACATCAGCAGCTGTGAAGGCTCTTACCGACATTGTGGTGACTTCCGGCAATGCGCGTAAGATAGTGGAGTCGCTTCCGGAAGAAGAAAAGATTATATTCGGTCCGGATCATAATCTTGGGGAATATATAAATTCGGTGACAGGACGCTCTATGCTTCTATGGAATGGAGCTTGCCATGTCCACGATCGCTTCTCTCTGCAAGGAATAGCCGAACTTAAGAATAATCATCCCGGTGCCAAGGTGCTTGTGCATCCTGAATGTCGTCGTCCGCTGCAGCTGATCGCTGATAAGGTGGGCAGCACCGCAGCTCTTCTTGATTTTGCCCGGACTGATGAGGCTAAGGAATATATAGTGGTGACAGAAAGTGGCATTCTTTTCGACATGCAGCGCGAATGTCCGGAGAAGACATTCATTCCGGCCCCGGCTGATGATGCGGAATGCCAGTGCAATGAATGCGACTATATGAAGATGATTACCCTGGAGAAGCTCCGCGATTGTCTTCGCGATGGAAAGCCTGAAATCATTGTAGACCCTGAAATCGCAAAGAAAGCGGTAAAGCCTATAGAGCGAATGCTCGCATTATCTTAATTATGAAAAAGAAAACAATAGCAGAGCTGACTAATTGCAGTGTGGAGGAATATCGCGAAGTGGAGAAACTTCCTTTTGCAGTGTTGCTCGACAATGTGCGTTCGATGCAAAACGTCGGGTCTATACTTCGCACTTCAGACGCATTTCTTGTTGGGGAGGTGATAATGGCAGGTATCACCGGAATCCCTCCTCATAAGGAAATTACCAAGACAGCACTTGGTGCTGAAGACTCTGTAAGCTGGCGCTATGTGGAAGATGCAGTGAAGGAATGTGCCCGTATGAAAGAAGAGGGTTGGAAAATATGTGTGCTTGAACAGGCACATGGTAGCATCGACCTTATGAAGTTTCATGCTGAAGAAGGAGAAAAGTATCTTCTTGTGGTAGGCAATGAAGTGTCGGGAGTGAATCAAGCAATAGTAGATATGGCAGATGTCATCCTTGAGATACCTATGCATGGAGTCAAGCACAGCCTTAATGTGGCTGTGAGTGCAGGTATGGCTATATGGAAAATAAGTTCGACTTTCTAATTCTTTATTCCTCTATTATATAGGCATATGATATAAGGCATATTTTTCTCCAAAATAAATGCATGTGAGTTTGGTATAGTCTATCTCACCCCATCCAATACTTGGGATGTCTTCTTCAAATTTTCCATCTATTGAAAAAAGTAGGGGATAATTGCAGGAACTCCAAATAGAATGAGACCAATAAGCAAGGCTTCCATTATACTCACCCTCAAAAAACACCATAGTTTTAATCTCCTCAGGGCGCTTGTCAAATCTGCTTCGTATGCACTCGGGCAAAGATTTCTCAGCAATAGGGGAATATGTCATGCCTTTTGAAGCGTAGGAGTCTATATATATTTTACCATCCTTTATCAAATGTGATTTTCCACTTTCGGTAATATTTTCTTCATTATTAGAACAAGATGTGGAAAATACGAAAGCAGAAAAAATTAAGAAAATAATCCAAGTAATTTTTTTCATGATTCTTATAATTTTATGGTTTTCTATGGTATGAAATCATCCGGTTTCAAAATTATAAAATATTTTTATAAAAAACAAATTTTTATAAAAGAATCTTACATTTTATAAAATTTTTATAAACCAATTATGGATGGTCTATGTTAAATATTCATAATAAAATAATTAATAAGAACATTTATGAAAAAATATTTACTTTGTCTTCCTTTGCTTGCAATGCTTATGTTGTTGCTTCCCTCTTGTGGCGATATCAACTATTGGGATCCGGAGCCACCGGGTGGTTGGAACGATACATTCTACGACAGAGATCTCATAGGGTGCTGGCAACTATATCAGGTCAACTCAAATTTTGTAAGAGGTGACGAGGTCAATTATATGTACTTTAACGGTGATGGGCGTGGAACTTATTTCTATTATGATCATGGTTATCAGGAGACAGAAAGGCTTGCCTATTGGTGTCAGCGTTCTGTGAGCGGCTCATCATCGCTTCAAATCAACATCCAGTACGAATATGGCAGCCCTTCTACAATGAACTACTGGTTTAGCGATTCAGATACCCTATGGATGCAATGGAGCAATTCCTACGGAGTGCAGACCTATGTCTATAAATACATAAGCCGCGTTCCTTGGTAATCATTACAATAACTATTAATTAAAAGTCCTGAAGGTCTCTTAAAGACCCTAAGGACTTTTTTAGACCCCATCTCATAAAATTTCAGAGCCACTGGGGCGGTTTTGGGCGAGTGACTCTGAAATTTTATGAGATGGGGTCTTAATATGGCCGATAGCGATGACACTGTCGGCATTAGCCATGAAATAGCCGACCTCCACCGGCAGACATTGCTGAACTCCTGCACAATCTCAACATAAAGCAGGCCGAATATCCTTGTTAATATACTTATTTTTGGAAAAGTGTAGTTTTAAGGGGACTAAATTCTTTGAAAAGTGTAGTTTTATATCGGTAAAATTCTTTGAAAAGTGTAGTTGTATTTGTGTATATCATTATAATTTAGTATATTTGCACTCTAAATGTAAAATGATATGTTGAGAAGAAAAATTGCGAAAGATATAGAAGATCACATTACTTCGAATTCAGATAAGATTTTAATAGTAGAGGGAGCGCGCCAAATTGGCAAATCATATATAATCCGTAACGTCGGTAATGCTCATTATAAGAATTTCATAGAGATAAACTTTGTGGAGGATGATGAGGGCCAGCAGTTGTTTAAGAATGTACATACATTAGATGAATTCTACCTTACTCTCGGTAGTATATACGGGAAAAAACTTGGTGATTTTTCAGATACCTTAATATTTCTTGATGAAATCCAACAGTATCCTCATTACTTAACATTATTAAAATTTATGCGTGAGGATCATCGTTTCAGATACATAGCAAGCGGTAGTCTTTTGGGTTTGACATTACGTTCTACGACATCCATCCCGGTAGGGAGTATCATACGTAAGGAAATGTTTCAGCTGGATTTTGAGGAATTCCTTTATGCAAATGGAGTTGGGGAAGGAGCTATTTTAGCTATACGGGAAAAATTTGAAAAAGGGGAAGGCTTAAGCGAGGAGCTTCACAATCATTTTCTGGGTCTATTCAAACGTTATCTGCTTGTAGGCGGCATGCCAGACGCCGTAAACGAATACCTGGCAACCCGCAATATCATTAGGATTAGGGAAATTCAAGATGCCATTAGGATTCTCTATGGGGATGATGCTTCTAAATATGAAAAGGATAGTGGAAAGTCATTGGCGATACGTCGTATTTATGACATGATTCCATCCCAGATGGAGAATAAGAAGAAACGAATAGTAGCTAAAGATATCAGGGATAAGAAAGGGGATAGATTTGACAATTATCAAGAAGAATTTGAGTATCTAATTTCCTCAGGTACAGCAGTGAGTGTCAATGCTATTACCAATCCTCGTTATCCTTTGGCTGAATCCGTAAGGAAAAATCTATTGAAACTTTACCTGAATGATGTAGGATTGCTTACGGCACGTCTTTACGGTAATAATATTCAACCGGTGTTGAATGATTACAGAAGTATCAATCTTGGATCTGTATATGAGAGCGTGGTAGCTCAGGAACTGAAAGCACACGGCCATAGACTTTTTTATTATGATAATCGTCAGAAAGGAGAGGTGGATTTTCTAATAGATAATCATGATCGGATTTCCTTGATGCCACTGGAGGTAAAATCTGGGAAAGACTACACTGTGCATAGTGCCCTGACAAGACTTTTGGAGAATCCAGAGTACAATATACTCTGCGGAGTAGTGCTCTCAAACGAAAGGCAAGTCAAGACCATAGGTAAAGTGACTTATATGCCAATCTACTACGTGATGTTCATAGACAACCTCCAACCCACACCCGAAGAAATCTATTTCTAAGGCTGAAGCCAAATCTCAATTGTCTACGCCCAAACTAACGCAAGTCTAAATTCAAAATTCTCGAAAAAAATCTCAATTCTAAATTTTAAATTCCCAATTATTGAAAAAAAATGATTATCTTTGTCATCTATGAAGGATTTCACTGAAGAAGACATCGAAAGAATCGAAAATATGGCCGACAGCGATGATGCTGCCGGCATTCGCCATGAAATAGCCGATCTCCACCCGGCAGACATTGCTGAACTCCTGCGTAAGCTCCACATAAAGCAGGCAGAATGGCTCTTCAACCTTATTGATGATAAGGAAAAGAAGGCTGATGTGCTGATGGAACTCGATGAAGAAGACCGTAAAAAACTCATCGAGCATATGGAGCCGGAGCAAATCGGCGAGTTTATCGACGAACTTGACACCGACGACGCTGTCGACCTTATTCAGGAACTTGATGAGGAAGACCGAGAGGAAGTCATACAGCACATCGACGATATGGAGCAGGCTGGCGATATCGTCGACTTGCTCCAGTATGATGAAGACACTGCCGGTGGTCTTATGGGCACCGAATACATCGCAGTAAATGAAAACTGGTCGATGCCCGAATGCCTCAAGGAGATGCGGCGTCAGGCTGCCGACCTCGACGAAATTTATTATGTATATGTAATCGACGATGACAATCGCCTCAAAGGTATCCTTCCACTTAAAAAGATGATCACCGATCCATCTGTGTCGAAGATAAAGCATGTGATGCAGACAGATCCTGTCAAGGTGCATACCGACACGCCTATTGATGAGGTGGCAATCGACTTTGAGAAATACGACCTTGTGGCTATGCCGGTAGTAGACTCCATCGGACGTCTTGCCGGACAGATCACTGTCGATGACATCATGGACGAGGTGCGCGAACAGTCAGAACGTGATTATCAGTTGGCATCAGGTATCTCCTCCGATGTCGATGTGGATGACTCTGTCTTTGCACAGACAAAGGCCCGAATCCCTTGGTTGCTCATAGGTATAATAGGTGGTATTATAAATTCAGTTATCCTTACCGGTTTTGAGGCTCAGATAGCTGCAGTCACAGCACTGGCTATTTTCATTCCCCTCATCGGAGGTACGGGTGGTAATGTCGGTGTGCAAGCATCCGCTATTGTGGTGCAAGGTCTTGCCAACGGACGATTGGAAATAAAAGATGCCTGGAAGCAGATAGGACGTGAAGTTATGGTGGCTCTTCTCAATGCTGTGGTGATTAGTGGAGTGGTGCTGATATACGTTCTCTTTACGCAGCCACATATGTATGCAGTCTCATTTGCCGTTGCAGCTTCGCTTTTCTGTGTGGTGATATTCGCTACAGTCTTTGGCACATTCGTGCCTCTTACCCTTGAGAAAATGAAGATCAATCCAGCCCTTGCCACCGGACCCTTCATCCAGATTATGAACGACGTAGTTGGTCTTCTCATCTACGTAGCTATGTCTACCTGGATGCTCAGCCTATTTCCCCTTGAGTAATGCATAATTCACAATTCATAAAATTGTTGACAATTTGTCAGTTTGACAAATATAAATACAGACAACTATAATGGCAAAAATAGTAGAGACTCCTCTGATGAAGCAGTACTTTGAGATGAAGAAAAAGCATCCCGATGCCATACTGCTCTTCCGCGTGGGTGACTTTTACGAAACTTTCTCCGACGACGCAATAGAGGCGAGCTCTATTCTCGGCATCACTCTCACCCGGCGTGCCAATGGTTCTGCTCAGTCGGTGGAGCTTGCCGGATTCCCCCATCATGCACTCGATACTTATCTACCTAAACTCGTGAGGGCTGGAAAGCGAGTGGCTATCTGTGAGCAGCTCGAAGATCCTAAGTTGACTAAAAAGCTTGTGAAGCGTGGCATCACTGAGCTTGTCACTCCCGGTGTCAACACCAACGATGCATCGATGGAGGGAACTGAAAACAACTATCTTGCCGGAATTCATTTCCAACGAACAGGAAAAGGGAAGCCTGTAAGGGCTGGCATAGCATTTCTTGACATCACGACAGGCGAGTTTCTTGCTGCAGAGACTGATCCTGTTGAAATAGATAAACTCCTTTCAGCTTTCGCTCCCAAGGAACTCCTGCGCATGAGTGGCACACGCGAACTATGCGGAGAACTTATCACGTGGAAATGTCCAGTATTTGATATGGAAGATTGGGTCTATACAGAGGATTCCGCCCGGGAAAGGCTTCTCAAGCAGTTTCAGACTTCCACTCTCAAGGGATTCGGACTCGATGATATGCCGCTTGCGCTCATAGCCGCCGGCAGTCTTCTTTATTATCTTGACATTACAGGCCATACCAATACCTCCCATATTACGGTGCTCTCACGCATAGACAGTAATCGTTTTCTGAGAATGGATCCTTTTACATTGCGTAATCTTGAGCTTACCATTTCTGCAGGAGGTGCAAAGGGTCTTACTCTCTTTGGAGTATTGAATCATACTGTGACACCAATGGGAGCGCGTCTCCTCGCCTCAAATCTCAGTTTTCCTCTTCTTGATGTGGAGAAGATCAATGAGAGGCATGCCATGGTTGATTTTTTCTTCCGCGATACAGATCGCCGTGAATATACCCGCAATTGCCTGCAGGCCATAGGGGATATGCAGCGTATGATTGGAAAGACCTCCAACCGGCGTGCCCAACCTCGCGACCTTCTTTCTCTTGCTACGTCGATGGAAGGATGTATGCGCCTTAAGAAGTCGCTTGCCGGTGCTGACTCTCCAGAGATAGTGAAGATTGTAGAGGAAATGCAACCACTTGAGCAATATATAGGACTTATTAAAGCTACTATTGCGCCCGATGCTCCGGCTGTGTTCAATAAGGGAGGATCAATAGCTTCCGGAGTGTCGAAGGAACTTGATGAATACCGTGGTCTTCACGACAACGCTCGGGCTGCTCTTGACGCCATATGTGCCCGTGAGATAGAACGCACCGGTATCACATCGCTGAAGATAAGCTACAACAATGTGTTCGGCTATTATATTGAGGTGCGAAATACGCATAAGGACAAAGTGCCTGCTGAATGGATAAGAAAGCAGACTCTTGTCAATGCCGAGCGATATATCACCGAAGAACTTAAGGATTTCGAACAGAAGATATTGACGGCTTCTGACCGTATAGGTCAGCTTGAGAGTGAGATATATGGAAAACTTCTTGATCATCTTGCTCAGGCTTGTGCTCCTATGCAGAAAAGTGCCAATGCTGCAGCAGAGATCGACTTCTTGTTGAGCATGGCAGATGTGGCAGCTGCCAATGGCTATGTGCGTCCTATAGTGGATGATTCTACTTCCCTTGAAATAATAGAGGGGCGACATCCTGTGATTGAGAAGCGTCTTCCGCCCGGGGAGCCCTATATATCGAATACCGTGCGTCTTGATTGCGACCACAACCAGATATTGATGATCACCGGACCTAATATGAGCGGTAAGTCGGCTTTGCTGCGTCAGACTGCGCTTATAGTGATAATGGCGCAGATGGGATCGTTTGTGCCTGCAGAATCTGCCCGTATCGGTATTGTAGATAAGATTTTTACCCGTGTCGGGGCCAGCGACAATATAGCATCGGGAGAATCCACATTTATGGTGGAGATGAGCGAGGCTGCGTCTATCCTCAACAATATGAGCGGCAGGTCGCTGATACTCTTTGATGAACTTGGTCGTGGCACTTCTACCTACGACGGTATCTCCATAGCCTGGTCAATAGTGGAGCATATACACGAAAATGGCCGTTATACTCCAAAAACTCTCTTTGCTACCCATTATCATGAACTCAATGAGATGGAGAAGTCTTTCAAGCGAATTCATAATTGGAGTGTATCGGTGAAGGAAATCAAAGGAAAGGTGGTGTTCCTTCGCAAACTTGTTAAGGGAGGTTCGGAGCACTCTTTTGGTATTCATGTGGCGAAGTTGGCAGGTATGCCTCCGTCAATAGTTAAACGAGCCGATCAGGTGTTAGAGCGTCTTGAAGCGGCATCTCGTAGTGAAGGAAGTAAGGGAGTCGACAGCGTGGCGAAAGGAAAGCTCGGGGAAATAGCAGGTCAGCGTGATGGCTATCAGCTCAGTTTCTTCCAACTCGATGATCCGCTTTTGAGCCAGATACGTGACCGTATTCTTACCCTTGACATAGACAACCTCACACCACTACAGTCGCTGACAGTGCTCCACGACCTTAAGTCGCTCTTGACAGGAAAAGACTAATATATTTATTATAGGATTTATAAGATTTATAAAATTTATAAGTCTTATATGATTTATAAAAAAGCTTTTATGATATCTCTCTTATTGGCTGTATCTTCGCTGCTTGGGTATGTTGATACTCGAGTAGGTACTGCTGAGGCTACCACTATGACAGCCGGACTATTCGGAAAAGGCTCAGAGGAGCACGGTCAGACTGTGCCTGCAGTCTGCGTACCGCATGGCATGACCCTCTGGACTCCTCAGACCCGCGACACGGAAGAAAAATGTATTGCTCCATATTATTATGCCGATACAGACTTACAAGGTTTCCGTGCGAGCCATTGGATATCGGGTGGTTGCACTCAAGACTATGGCAGTGTGTCTCTTGCCGCACTCGGGGGAAAACTACGCACTTCCCCATTGTCGCGTGCCACACGCCTTGACCGTGATTCAGAAATTGCACGACCCGACTATTATTCAGTTTCACTTCCTGAAGAAGGAGTGAAAGCGGAGATGACAGGCCTTTCCCGTTCAGGCCTATTCCGTTTTACGTATGATGCCGATGGCATAGGGCATCTTGTGGTCAATCCCAATACCGATGAAGGTGCAGGATGGATAGAGATTGATACGCTTAAACATGAGATAAGGGGCTGTAATCCTGTCCACCGTATTTATCAAGGATGGGGAGAACCTACTGGTTTTTCAGGATGGTTTATAGTTCAATATCCTGAAGATATTGATGTTGTGTCTTCGGGAGTCTTCCGTGGGGATGACATATACGAAGGTTCTGTCAAAGCTGACGGAGCATCCGGCATAGGGGCATATCTCTCATTCAAAAGGAAGAAGGATGTTCCTGTAATTTTTAGGGTTGGCAATAGCTTTACTTCCCTCGATGGTGCAAGATTGAATCTTGAAAGTGAGTTGCGGGATTTGGATTTTGAAGCAGTGCGTAAAGAAGTGTCTCAAATATGGGAATCTCATCTCGGAAAAATTGAAGTTGAAGGAGGGTCTGATGAGGATAAGGGAAAATTTTATGGGAGTCTATATCGTGCGTCTCTTCTTCCTCGTGTTGTGAGCGATGTGGATGGAAGCTACGTGTCTTTTGCCGGGACGGGAGAAGTGCTTAATATGGAGCCTGGTCACGATTATTACGATGACTATTCGATGTGGGATACTTATCGCGCTGAGCATCCACTTATAACTATACTTGATCCAAAACGGAGTGCCGACATGATGTATTCGCTTGTGCTGAAGGCACGTCAGGGTGGTTGGATGCCGATATTCCCGTGTTGGGGGAGTTATACCGCCGCCATGATCGGTGATCATAGTTCGGCTGCAATTGCGGATGCCGTGGCTAAGGGTGTCACTGATTTTCCAGTAGAAGAGGCATATGCTTATCTGCGTAAGAATGCTTTTGAAAGCCCTGCTACGCATCAGGAGTATGTCGATGGTAAAGGTCGCCGTGCGCTTAAGTCTTATCTGAACTATGGATATATTCCTCTTGAAGATGGAGTGGAAGATGCATTTCATAAGAATGAGCAGACTTCACGCACACTTGAGTATGCTTTCGATGACTTTGCTTTGTCGCGACTTGCACGCCATTTGGGACACACAGAGGATGCTGAGATTCTTGAGAAAAGGTCGAAAAACTATAGGAATGTGATTGATCCGAAACTGGGATATGCCAATGGTCGCTATGCTGACGGAACTTGGGCAGACAGCATAAATCCTTTCACATTCAATTCTTTCATCACAGAGGGAGCACCTTGTCACTATACATGGTATGTGCCCCACGATCCTGAAGGTTTGATTGAGATGTTGGGTGGAAAGGAGATGGTGGAGGCAAAACTGGATTCTCTCTTTGAGTTGAAAAGATATTGGCATGGCAATGAGCCTTGCCATCAGATAGTGTATCTATATGATGCTGTCGGTCGTCCGGATAAGGCTGCAAAATGGATCAAGCATATCATGGACACTGAATATAAGGATATCCCCGGCGGTCTCGCTGGCAATGACGATGCCGGTCAGATGTCGGCATGGTATGTCTTCTCTGCAATGGGTTTCTATCCTGTATGCCCCGGACTTCCTGAATATTGGGTTGGAGCCCCACTCTTCGATAAAGTGACCATCCACACTGCGCCGGAATCTTCCTTCACAATAGAAAAATCTCCGGACGGTACACCACTCTTCAACGGCATTCGCCTACCCAGCTACAAGCTGCCACATAACGCCCTGACATTAGAACAGTGATTGCTTAGGGGGTTGCAGGCGAAGGTAGCATGAATTCCTCATTTTGCCGATTATGAAAAACTATCTTGCGAAGTAAAATTGATTTTTTGAAAAGTGTATAAAAAAAGCATGCATCCACCCCGATGCATGCTTTTTTATGGTGAGATAGTATCAGATGCGTTGCCCTTCTGTTCGCGATGGAGGTATGAGCATGAAGCATACAGTAGGCGTATTTTGAGGCATCAAATACTTGATAAAGATTTTTGAGCTTGATCCTGAAGAGCGGTGCCAACAATAGACAGGTTCAACAAGAGAGGCGTTCATATAATAACGGTCGGTAGAATTGTCTTTTGCCTCAGGCACTCCCCATATCCAAGAGCAGCGGAATGTGAGATCTCCAGATGCTATTTCCGGCACTGCATCCTCTTTTTTAGTAGGACATCCATCAATTTCAAACTTCCATTCTGGCCATATCGATGTTGATTCATTAGAAATATTTAATCCTGCAAAATTCTCTTTCAAGTTGCTCCAAGTCCATACTCCCTGTTGCAGAGGAGTAGGAGTGGACGATTCGAGTCCGTTTCCTCCAGTGAGCCAACCATCAAAATTCCATTCAAAACCACTTTGATAAGCAACCGAAGCATCCGTGGTTGCAGGTGCCGGTCCACCCATAATCTGAGTTTTAGCTCCCCACAATATGTCCGCCTCTTTCTTGAAAAGTCCTGCCTCGAATCTAAACTGATTGAGATAGAATCCGCAGGCCTCATAGAGCGACTTACCTTGCGTGTATTGCCAACGTCCGTTGTAGAGGTTGCCATTGTGGATGATAAGTTCAGCCTCTATAGCATATATATCGCCGGTAAAGGAATTGTCGGCAAATGAATGGATCGGGTAGATCTCGCAATTAAATTCAGCTGTCGTGCTGAGGGAAGCAGTCTCGGGCAGTCCCCATTTCATATCTTCTTTAGGAAGATTGATAGGGAATACTTGGCTTACGTGCTGAGGCGTGAAACGCTTCTTGATTTCACGGCTCCTATAGTCAGGTCCCATCAGGTTAGGGGTAAGCATCTTGTCAAGCCATCCTGTGAATATAACTAAAGGAACTTCTTCATCATCAATGTCATCCGTATCCTTTCTTTTCTTAATGCTTATTGAAGATGCTTTGCGATTAAAGCTCACAAGAGCACAAGCATCTTTAGAAGTTGGATCCCCTGCATACACCATTCCGTTGGCTTCGCACCATGCATCAAGCTTGGTGGCATCCGGATCTGTCACAGTAATTACAGATCCCTTCATATAAGCTGTCTGTATTTCCTCCTTATATGCATCAAGATCGCTGCAAGCCACTATTACGTGTTTCGCTTTCGCAACATCTACAATATTGGTAAATGTCTGGGAAATAAGAGAAGATATCGAGCCTCCAGAGCCGAGTATTGCAGTCGGCTGAGTGCTTTCCGCTTTTTGAGCAGGCTTAACATTGCCTTCCTCCACAAAAGAAATATTTTCTATGGGTTCATCATTGGAGCACCCTGAAAACATCATGGCTACTCCAATCGCCATAGTAAAAAATAGCTTAAGATTAGAATTCATGTTTATAATATTAAATTACGTAAACTTAATTTAAAGGTCTACCTAAACCTCATAACCATATAGCCTTCAATTTTCGCAAGCGAAAGTTGAGTTAGGCATTGATTAAGGCTTCCACATCTTCAATATTGCCTGAGAAAGGACCTTTTGATCCAAGCTTGATGCTGCACATGGCGGCCGCAAAAGCGCCTGCTTCCTCATAAGAAGCCCCTCTGCTTCTCTTATACAGATAGCCCGCCATATATGTGTCGCCACATCCTGTAGCATCTACGAGGTCTTTAGCAGGATATGCCGGAATCTTATGGAAATTTCCCTCAGCATATATCAGCGATCCCTTGTCGCCGAGAGTAAGCACCACTTCCTTTACTCCCCAGCCGGCAAGCATTTTCGCTGCCTCATATGGATCAGAGGTGCCTGTCAGCGTCTCCATCTCCATCTCATTGGCTTTAAGGATCCCGATGTAGGGTAGAGCCTCCAGCTTATCATCGTAGTCGACCGCCACGACATGTTCCCCTTCCACCTTGCGCAGATACCCTTGTACATCTACTGAGACAGTGCCTTTTGTAGACAGATATTTGATGGTCTCCTTATCAAAATCATCTGTGAGTAGAGTTCCGAGATGGATAATGTTTGCCTCCACATCTTTCAGATTTTCTTTAGTGAAAGGATCTGCCTTAGCGAGCACCCGCTGTGTGCGCTCGTTCATATCCTCACCATACTTATTCTCGAAATATACAGAATTTTTGGATACTATAGCTTCAACGTCGATGCCATCATTGCGAAGTTTATCCACTTCATGCATTTCGCTTGCCGCGAGCGATGTCACAAGGCGAAAATCCTCAAGATCGATATTCTTCAAGGCATTTGCGAAATAATATGCGGTTCCCCCTGGCATGTATGCGGTGAAACGGGGTGTAATTACTTTGTCGAGGGTTATATGTCCGATACAGGTAAGTTTCATTTCTTTATTCTTTTCAAGACACTTAGTGCGTAGATTAGTACGAAAGCATAGCCGATGGCAGGAATAATGAATGCTGTCGACATGGAAGTGATGTCGGCCATCTGCCCCATAAGCAATGTTCCCACTGCTCCTCCGATAGGGGTCATCATAAGAAACGAGGAGGCAATCTTGACGTTCTTTCCTTGTGCTCCGACTATTGTTATGGCGAAGATGGTAGGGAACATTATGGCTTCAAAAGCATAACACATGAAGACTCCGGCGCGTGAAAGCAAACCGCAATCTATAGTCACGAGCAATGCTCCGATTACAGTCATCAATGCGCATACCACAAGCACCTTCTCTGATGCCACTTTACTCATCACCCAACTGCCCACGATTCGGGCGAGCATGAAGAGTCCGAGGGCGCCGAACGACAGTACCACAGATGCAGTCGTTTTATCCATCCATCCGTCAGCTGTGGCGTAGTTGATGAAGAGACTGTTGATGGAAATTTCAGCTATTTCGTAGAAGAAGAGGGCTATTACTCCGAAGCGGAATGTAGAATTACCCCATAGTCCTTTTATTGTCGTTCCGAGTCCTTCATTTTCGTCAGCGGACACTGTTTCATCCTCATTATGGATGATTTCCGGAAGTTTTACACGTGAAAAGACAAGGGCTGCCAAAAGCACTGCTACTCCCATGATGCCGTAAGGTACTGACACACTGCTCTCTGGAGTGGAGAAGAGAAACCCTCCTACTATTACAGGGGCAAGTATGCATCCAAGGCCATTGAAAGACTGTGCAAGGTTTAATCGGCTTGCGGCTGTCTCTTTCTCTCCAAGTTCAGTGGCATATGGATTGGCAGCAGTCTCAAGGATCACAAGTCCGCATCCTATTATAAACAGGGCAAACAAAAACATTCCAAACGACATCATGCTCTCGCCGGGGATAAAGAGCAACGCACCAAGAGCAAAAAGTAAAAGACCTGTCACCACTCCTTTTCTATAGCCTACACGCGTGATAAGGATTCCGGCAGGAAGTGCCATAAGGAAATATCCAAGGTAAGTTGTGGCCTGAATAAGGGCTGACTGGCCGATGGATATATGGAGCATTTCCTGAAAATGCTTGTTAAGCACATCGAGGATGGCCCGGGCAAATCCCCACATGAAGAAAAGGCTCGTGATGAGTACGAACGGAATAAGATATTTTTTTGAGACTAATTTGCTCATAAATAATTTTGAAATTTTGATATTCTAAATATTTTGCAAATTTACAAAAAAAATCTAATTTATGGGTAATAAATCATAAGGAATTAAATAATAGGAGGGTGCGTAACGAAGTTTCCTTACGCATCCTCCTATTATTTTACTAAACTATGTATGGTAGTTATTTTACTACGAATTTCTCAGATTTATTGTTTTGCTTACGGATATAGACACCGGGAGCAAGGTTGGTGTCAGTCATGCGCATACCGGCTACAGAGTAGATCTCAGCTTTTTCATTGCTTTCGCTTTTAATGCTTCCTACAGCTGATGCATCAAACTTAGAGAAAGGAAGATTGGAAGCGTTTATTACAGCGCAGTCTGCTGCGTTGAGAGAGTTGTAGTTACCGATCATAGCTACAATCTGGAGGTTATCACGCACCCAGAGATGTGAGAGGTTGAACTCGCAGGTGTATTCATATTCATCTCCCTCAAATTGAAGCTCATCGCCCCATACAGAGTTGACGGCACGGTTCACGTGATAGTGAGTATAGCTGCTTGATGCGCCTGCCTGGTTTCGTGCAGCTATATTATCCTCAACTACATATACCGTGATAGTGGGATTCTCACAGATCTCGTCAAGAGATTTTGCTCCATTTACGTTGACTGTGATATGATTTTCATCCTCAGGGTCAATCTCAGCAGTGATGTTGAGCGATACGAAAGCAGGTTTGTTAAGAGCTTTTCTCC
>CAYNEZ010000062.1:0-16341 GCA_964396365.1 uncultured Sangeribacter sp.
ATTCTTCGTGGCTCGATCAGAAGACCAAGCGCATGGCGCAGGAGGAAAAACAGGCAAGCAAGCGCCGCAAGACTCTGGAGCGAGAGCTCGAATGGGTGCGTATGGCTCCTAAGGCTCGCCAGGCAAAAGGGAAAGCGCGTCTTGCAAGCTACGACCGCTTGCTTAATGAAGACCAGAAACAGCGTGAGGAGAAACTCGAGATCTTTATCCCCAACGGTCCGCGTCTTGGCAACAAGGTGATTCTTGCCAACCATGTGGCTAAGGCATTCGGTGAGAAAAATTTATTTGATGACCTTAACTTCATGCTTCCTCCAAACGGTATCGTAGGCGTGATAGGACCCAACGGTGCCGGTAAGACAACTCTTTTCCGCCTCATCATGGGGCTTGAAAAGCAAGATGCCGGAGACTTTGAGGTAGGCGAGACTGTGAAGATTGCTTACGTGGATCAGTCACATAAGGATCTTGACCCTGAGAAAAGTGTATATGAGGTGATATCTCAAGGTGTAGAATCTTTCCGTATGGGAGGCCGAGATATGAATGCACGTGCTTATCTTTCGAAGTTCAATTTTACAGGAGCAGACCAGGAAAAGAAAATCGGTGTCCTTTCAGGTGGAGAGCGTAACCGTCTCCATCTCGCTATGGCACTAAAAGAGGAAGGCAATGTGCTTCTTCTCGATGAGCCTACCAATGATATCGATGTCAATACCCTTCGTGCTCTTGAGGAAGGTCTGGAGAACTTTGCCGGGTGTGCAGTGGTAATCAGTCACGACCGTTGGTTTCTTGACCGTATAGCTACCCATATCCTCGCTTTCGAGGGAGATTCGAAGATCACTTTCTATGAAGGTGGCTATTCTGACTATGAGGAATTCCGTAGGAAACGCGATGGTATTGATGCAGAGACACCTCATCGGATTCGCTATAAGAAGCTTATGTGATGGATCCGATAGAGATTACGTCTGTAGATGATCCAAGGATAAAGGTATTTGCGAGGCTGACAGAATCTCAGCTTCGCAATTCTCTTAATCCGGATGATGGGCTCTTTATTGCAGAAAGTCCAAAGGTAATTAGGGTAGCCCTTGATGTTGGGATGGTTCCAGTAGCAATTCTTTGTGAGAGGCGGCATATTAAGGGAGATGCTTCCGATATTGTTTCCCGCATTCCTGATATTCCTGTCTATACTGGATCACGGGAAGTGCTTTCCAACATTACAGGTTATACTCTCACACGCGGTGTCCTTTGTGCCATGCGTCGTCCTATGCTTCATTCAGTTGAGGAGCTTTGTGCGAATTCAAAAAGAGTAGTTGTAATTGATGATGTCAGCGACACAACAAATATTGGTGCTATTTTCCGCTCTGCAGCCGCTCTCGGGATGGATGCCATCTTCCTAACTCCGACAGCATGCGACCCGCTTAACCGTCGGGCGGTCCGCGTGTCAATGGGGTCTGTGTTTCTTATTCCTTGGACGCGATTGGATGGAGATATTTCCCAACTGAGGGCCTATGGTTTCAAGACCGTGGCAATGGCACTTCGACATAATTCAGTCGATATCGGAGATCCTATTCTTAAGCAGGAACCAAAACTTGCCATAGTGATGGGGACAGAAGGGGAGGGCTTGCCAATAGAAATAATCGACTCTTCTGACTACGTTGTCAAAATCCCGATGTGTCATGGAGTTGACTCTCTTAATGTTGCAGCCGCTTCTGCAATAGCTTTCTACGAACTCTCCCGTCCTTGATAATTTTGCCATATAGTTTTCATTTTGTATTTTCTCTAATAAATTTTTTCAAAAAATTAAACTATCATCCCTATATCTTTGTTTTATTTTTGCCTACACAAGGTGAAGGCAAGTATATAATCCAAGTTAAATCTAAAAAACAAAGAAATCAATATGGCTAAAGAATGGATCTGCACCGTCTGCGGATATGTAGCAGAAGGCGAAAACGCTCCCGAAAAATGCCCGCAGTGTGGCGCTCCAGCATCTAAGTTTAAAGAACTCGATCAAAGTGAACTTCTGAAGTTCGTGACTGAACATGTAGTTGGCGTTGCAAAGGACGTTGACGACGAAATGAAGAAAGACCTCAACAATCACTTTATGGGTGAGTGCACAGAGGTAGGTATGTATCTCGCTATGTCTCGTCAGGCTGATCGTGAAGGTTATCCAGAAATAGCTGACGCATTCAAGCGTTACGCTTTTGAAGAGGCTGAGCATGCTGCTAAGTTCGCTGAACTCCTTGGTGATATGGTTTGGGACACTAAGACAAACCTTGAAAAGCGCATGCATGCAGAAGCAGGTGCAAATGAAGACAAGATGCGTATCGCAAAGAACGCTAAGGCTGCTAACCTCGACGCTATCCATGACACTGTTCATGAAATGGCTAAGGATGAAGCACGCCATGGTCAGGGCTTCTATGGTCTTTATCAGCGTTTCTTCGCTAACAAGAAATAATCAAAAATTAGTGATTATTGCAAATAATGAATTGTGGCCACACTTTGAAAAAGAGTGTGGCCATTCTTTTTTACCAGTTAAGGCTTTTTAAATAAAAAATATAAATTTTGGGAAGACTTCTCGCTATTGACTATGGAAGAAAGCGTTGCGGAATAGCCGTGACAGATACTCTTCGCATATGCGCAAATGGACTGACGACTGTCAGAGCCTGCGACCTCATATCTTTTCTAAAAGACTACTGCAGTAAGGAACAAGTGGATAAGGTCATAGTAGGCCTTCCAAAGCAAATGGATGGATCTCCATCAGAAAGCACTCGCTATATAGATCCTTTTCTAAAGCACCTTCGTCGTGAGATGCCTGATATGCCGGTAGAGAGATATGACGAGCGTTTCACTTCTACTCTCGCTCACAAAGCCATGTTGGATGGCGGGCTTAGGCGTATGGCACGGCGTGATAAGGAATTAGTCGACGAAATAGCTGCAACCATCATCCTGAACGACTATCTTGCCTCGCGTCACTCCGACTGATCTATCAGCCACACGAGAAATTCTCTTAAACCTGACGCATTGCATCACTTGCCTATCTCATTTTTTTTTACTAATTTTGCAAAAACATTCCCCTTAGGGGGCTTCCTGTATACTTTATTCATCATTTTATACGTTAAGTAGCTAACAAAGATTAAACGATATATGTACAAATACACTCGCAACCATTTTGCCTATATAAATGCGGCTATTTTGGGACATTCCGGCATTTGCGATCAGTCGCTTAGCTCGCTAAGCTTCTTTACTCCGCAGGCCGACTGCCTCAAAAATATCTCACATTTATATATGCATTAATTTTCATTAGCTACTTAGTAAAAAGAAATTGACTATATTTATATATGGAACCCAACATCGATAAGACATCAAAAGCCAATGCAATTGGCGAGCAGAAACTGACTCCCAGAGAGTTGTTTCTCGCTATTGTTCGTCAGTGGAAGTGGATTCTTCTTTCCCTTATGATTTGCATTGGTCTCGCGGTCCTTTACTTGGCTTGGAAACCTCTTGGATACACTCGAGAAGCGCAGGTGGAAATTAAGGAAGATGGTGAATCAGGATCTACTTCTGCTCTTGCTATGTTTGCCGATCTTGGAATCGGCAATGCCACCAACAATCTTTACAATGAGATGGCTTACTTTGAGTCTCCCGACCTCATGGCTCAAGTAGTGGAGAGACTTGGCCTTCAGACAAGCTATTTTATGAAAAAAGGGTTGCGAAGCACTGTGCTTTATGGATCAGGTCAGCCTATTACTGTCACTTTCGAGACTCTATCTCAAAACATTGGAGGCTCGTTTAAAATTAAGATTGATGAGAATGGACAGATCTTCCTCAGCAAATTCAAGGTGAAGGATAAGAAAGCATCTTTTGAGCAGAGTCGTCCTTTCAAGTTTGGAGAGTCAGTTATGACTCCATTGGGTAAGATCAAAATTGAAAAGACTCCTTTCTTTGGAAAAGATAAAGAAGAGGATGATGATAAGGATTACACCATATATATTCATCGAGCTTCTCTTAAGGGAGCAGTGAAGGCTTGGCTTGCGAAGCTAAGTGTAAACGAACTCCGTAAGGAAGCATCTGTAATCGACCTTTCTGTTGTAGATGGCTCCCCCCGTCGTGCTGAGGATGTGCTCAACACTATGATTCAAGTCTATAATGAAGACTGGATCCTGAGCAAAAATGAAGTGGCTCTTGCTTCGTCTGACTTTATTGATGACAGACTCACTTCTTTGTCGAAGGAACTGAGCGATGTCGATTCTGATATTTCTGATTTCAAGTCGGAAAATCAGATTCCTGATCTTGTAGCAAGTGCTACCATCAGCCTGAATGAAGAGCAAAATGCACGTTCTGCAATTCTTAGTCTTAACAACGACCTACAGCTTGCAAAATACTTGAAAGATTTCATAGAAAAAAATGATAATCCTTCAAAGACTCTTCCTACTAATCTTGGTATGCAGAATCAGGTGCTTGATGCTCAGATCACAGCACATAATTCTATGGTGCGCAACCGCAATTCTATGGTGGACGCATCCTCTGTAGAAAACCCGCTTGTTCAGTCGATAGAAGCACAGATTGAGGATTCCAGAAATGCTATTCTTGCATCGCTTGATAATCAGATTAAGATAATTTCTCAAGAGATATCTACTATTAACAAGGAGAAACTTTCTTTCGAGAAGAAACTCGCCTCCAATCCGGAGCAAGCCCGATATCTCCTAAGTGTAGAACGCCAGCAAAAGGTAAAGGAGTCGCTTTATCTTTATCTACTGCAGAAAAAAGAGGAAAACCAGCTTAATCAGGCTTTCACTCCGTATAATACGCGCATCATAGCTCGTCCGAATGGAGACTCAGAGCCTACTTCTCCTAATGCCATGGCAGTCTTGATCATGTCGTTCATTTTGGGTCTTGCAATTCCTGTCGGCACTATTTATGTGCGTGAAGTTTCAAACACTAAAGTTCGTGATAAGAATGATCTAAACGGACTCAGTATTCCTTTCCTTGGCGAAATTCCTAAGGTCAATTCCAGAAAGTATGATGATAAGGACCATATGATGGTGGTCAATCCCGGCAATCGAAATATTATCAACGAGGCGTTCAGGGTGGTACGTACAAACCTCAATTTCATGCTTGACGGTGAGGCTAAATGTCCTGTCGTGATGCTGACAAGTTTCAATCCAGGTTCCGGTAAGAGCTTTATCACCATCAATCTTGCGATGTCGCTCGCAATCCGTGGCAAAAAAGTGCTTGTGATTGATGGCGATATGAGACGCAATTCCTCGTCAATTTTTGTGGGCAATCCTGATGCCGGGCTCGCTCAATGTTTGCTTGGAAAGGCTACTCCAGCCCAAACAATTGTTAAGGGACGCCTGCATGAAAATCTTGATGTCCTCACTGGAGGAAAGACTCCACCTAATCCTACCGAACTTCTCGAAAACGGTCGCTTGGCTCCTATGATCGAGCAGCTTCGTGAGGAATATGATGTGATCTTCATTGACTGTCCACCGATCCAGATGATTGCAGATGGAAGAATTTTCAGTACAGTCTGCACCAATACCATCTTCGTTCTTCGTGTAGGCCTCTTCGAAAGAGGACTCCTTTCGGAGCTTGAAAATGTCTATCGCAGTAAGGAATACCGTAATATGTGTCTTCTTCTCAATGGCACCGAAGGGGGAGGTAGCTACGGCGGTTATGGTATGGGTAAAAGCTATTATGCCCAAAACGATTAGAACTCATAAAATAAAAAAGCGTCGGACAACCGACGCTTTTTTATTAGCCATTTTGTTTCTGTTTATTTGATTTTATTTCTTATCTTCAGATCCAATGATGATTTCTTTGACTTCATTTACTGCTTTATTCAGATCATCATTCACAACTCTAACATCAAATTCAGGCGCAAAGCTAAGTTCAAAGTCTGCTTTATCCAGTCGCTTACGGATGACATCTTCAGCATCAGTGCCACGTCCTCTCAATCTTCTTTCCAGTTCCTCCTTGCTCGGAGGAAGGATAAATATTGTGATGGCCTGTTCGCCATAGCATTTCTTGACATTGATTCCCCCCTTTACGTCAATATCCATTATCAAGTTTTTGCCAGCCTCAGTCACCCTTTGCACTTCGCTCTTGAGGGTTCCGTAGCATGTGCCGGGATAAACTTCCTCCCACTCCACAAAGTCGCCGGCAGCAGCCTTATGTTTAAATTCCTCATGCGATATGAAGTAGTATTCTACTCCATGCTGCTCTTCCCCGCGAGGAGACCGTGATGTTGCTGACACAGAAAACCCAAGATTTAGTTCAGGATAGTCAAGTAGTTTCTTTATGATTGATGACTTTCCGGTTCCACTCGGAGCAGAAAGCACAATTATCTTTCCTTTCTTCATCAGAATAAATCTAAATTCAAAATTCTAAATTACAATACATTCAGTACTTGTTCTTTGATTTGCTCAAGTTCGTCTTTCATCATCACTACGATCTTCTGCATCTCAGCGTCGTTAGACTTTGAACCGAGGGTGTTGATTTCTCTTCCCATCTCTTGAGCTATGAATCCAAGTTTCTTTCCTTGTCCGCATGCCGGCTTCTCATCCTTTCCTCCCATTGTCTCGCGGAAATAATTGATGTGGCTACGGAGCCTTAGTTTCTCTTCTGCCACGTCAAGCTTTTCGATATAGAAAATGAGTTCTTGTTCAAGTCGCCCTTTGTCGTATTCAATAGTATTAAGGCGCGATAGTTGAGTCTCGAGACGTTCACGGATTTTCGAGATACGCTCTTTTTCGAAAGGCTCTACCTTTTCAAGCAAGGTTATAATATTGTCAGTCTTCTCCTCAAAAAAATTATAGAGTTTTCTTCCCTCCATCTCTCGGAAGTCTGTCAGTTTCTGAACCGCTTCATCGCAAGCATCGCGGAACGCCTTTATGTCGGCTTCATCGAGTGTTTGCAGTTGGGTCTTCATGGATTCAGGCATTCTCATAAGAATCGAAAACCAATCACAAGGCACAGACACTCCAAGTTGGTCAGCTGCCTGCTCTATTTGACTTTTATATGCACTGAGCACTTCAGTGTTCACACTTGCGGGAGCTTCAGGCGCAGTGTTCTCTACCATCACAGAGAGATCTACTTTACCACGTTCCAATTTCTGAAGGAGCGTATTGCGTACCTCTACCTCAAGCTCCCGGAAATATCCGGGTACCCTCATGCTGAGGTCAAGTTGCTTCGAGTTGAGGCTTTTGATCTCGACGGTGATTTTCTTAGTAGGTGCTGTAGCTGTGCCGCGGCCGAAGCCTGTCATTGAGTATATCATGGTCGATCTATGATTTATTTGGATAATAATGTATCACGAAGCCAATCCGAGAAACGTGTAATCCACAACGTAAAACGCACAATAGCCTCGTTTCAATATGCAAAGTTAACGAATATTCACCACAAAGGCAAATAATATTTAAAAATGTCTTGCCATTATCATCTAATTTTACTATATTTGCGTTTAAATTAATAGAGATGCATAAAAATATGCATTATGAGTTATGCATTGTGAATTAACTTAAATATAACCCTCAATATGAACAACGAAGAACTGATGAAATCAGTAGTGGCCAAAGCCGAACAGTGGCTTGGCCCTCAGTACGATGAAGAAACTCGCGCTGCTGTAAAGCAGCTCCTTGATGCAGAAGATAAGACCGACCTTATCGAGGCTTTCTATAAGGACCTCGAATTCGGTACAGGTGGTCTGCGTGGCATCATGGGCCCAGGCTCCAACCGTATGAACATCTACACTGTAGGTGCTGCTACCCAGGGCCTTGCCAACTACCTCAAAGACTGCTTCAAAGATCTTCCTCAGATTTCAGTAGCTATCGGCCATGACGTGCGCAACAACTCACGCAAGTTTGCCGAACTCGCAGCTGATATCTTCTCAGCCAATGGTATCAAGGTATATCTCTTCGACGCTTGCCGTCCTACTCCTGAGGTGAGCTACGCTATCCGTCATCTCGGATGCCAGAGCGGTGTTATGGTCACTGCAAGCCACAACCCGAAGGAATACAATGGCTATAAGGCATACTGGAGCGATGGCGCCCAGATGATTGCCCCACACGATGTTGAGACTATCGCATACGTTAATAAGATCACTTCCGTAGATCAGATTAAGTTTACTCCTAACAAGGACCTTATCCAGATCATCGGCAAGGATGTCGACGAACCCTACTTGAAGCAGATCCATGGATTGTCGCTTTCTCCTGAAGCCGACAAGCGCCATGCCGACATGAAGATCGTCTACACTCCGATCCATGGCACAGGCTCTATGCTGATGTTTGATGCCCTCAAGATGTGGGGCTTTGAGAATGTGATCCACGTTCCTGAGCAGGACGTTCAGTCTGGCGACTTCCCGACAGTTGTTTCTCCTAACCCAGAGAACCCTGAGGCTATGGCTATGGGTATCGCTAAGGCTCGTGAGGTAGGTGCAAGCCTCGTGCTTGCTTCTGACCCTGACGCTGACCGTGTAGGTCTCGTAGTACGCGACAGCAAGGGTGAATACCAGCTCGTCAACGGCAACCAGATCCTTATGATCTTCCTCTACTATCTCATGACCCGCAACAATGAGCTTGGTCTCATGAAGGGGAACGAATATGTAGTTAAGACTATCGTTTCTACTGAAGCAGTAAAGCGTATTGCTGACAAGAACAACGTGCGTATGTTTGACGTATTCACAGGTTTCAAGTGGATTGCAAACGTGATGCGTGAGCAGGAAGGTACAGGTCGCTACATAGGTGGTGGCGAGGAAAGTTATGGCTTCTTGGCTGAAACTTTTGTGCGTGATAAGGACTCTATTTCAGCAGTGCCTCTTATGTGTGAGATTGCAGCTTGGGCAGCTGACAAGGGTATGGACCTCTATGAACTTCTCAAGCAAATCTACTTCGAGATTGGCTTCAGCCGCGAACGTGGCGTTAGTGTTGTACGTCCGGGCAAGAGTGGTGCAGAAGAGATCGTAGCTATGATGAAAAACTTCCGTGAGAATCCTCCCAAGCAGATTGCGGGCAGCGATGTAGTTATGGTGAAAGACTATCTCGACCTTAACTGCAAGAACCTCAAGACTGGCGAGCTCACAAAGATGGATATGCCTACTACAAGCAACGTGCTTCAGTTCTTCACCGAAGCAGGCGACAAGGTATCCATCCGTCCTTCCGGCACAGAGCCAAAGATCAAGTTCTATGTAGAAGTTCGCGAGGACCTCGCCGACAAGGATCAGTATGAAGAAGTGGTCAAGAAAGCCGACGCTCACATCGACCAGGTACTCAAAGACCTCAACGTCTAAAATTAATTGATCATTGATCATTTATAATTTATCATTGAGATGAAGCTTTCCTGGAGACCAGGGACAATGATTTATCCTCTTCCGGCAGTGCTTGCCACATGTGGTGCCACCTCGGAAGAGTGGAATATGATAACAGTAGCGTGGGTTGGAACAATATGTTCCGACCCCGCTATGTGTTATATATCCGTACGTCCCGAGCGCCATTCCCATGCGCTCCTTATGAAGAACATGGAGTTTACCATCAACCTGACTACCGTCGATATGGCGCGGGCCACCGACTGGGCCGGTGTCCGTTCCGGTCGTGACTACGACAAATGGAAAGAAACCGGGCTTCATCCCATTCCCGGCGAGATGGTAAAATCCCCTACAATTGAGGAATCCCCCCTCAGTATAGAGTGCCGCGTAAAGAGTGTCACTCATCTTGGTAGCCACGACATGTTTATCGCCGATGTCCTGAATGTCCGCGCTGATTCACGCTATATAAACGAGGAAACAGGCAAACTCGAACTCGAAAAAGCCGGAATGCTCGTCTACAACCACGGCCAATACTACGCTCTTGGCGAATATATCGGCCATTTCGGCTATTCAGTACGAAAAAAGAAATGAAAGTTGGAGTCTTCGGCGGCTCCTTCGATCCCATTCACGAGGGGCATATAAACTTGGCAAAATACGTCCTCGACCACACCGACTTGGATGAAGTGTGGCTGATGGTCTCTCCCTTGAATCCCCTCAAGCCGCAGGGCTACGTCGCTACCGACGAGCAGCGTCTCGAGATGGCGCGTCTTGCCGTCGAGGGTATCCCCGGTATCCGCGTCAGCAACTTTGAATTTAATCTTCCTATTCCCTCCTATACCTACAAGACACTGACAGAACTTAAGAAAGCATATCCTGAAAATGACTTTCGATTAATAATAGGAGGAGATAATTGGGCTACCTTCGACCGTTGGCGTAACCCCAAAGAAATTCTCTCAGAATTTGGTGTAATCGTCTATCCCCGTCCCGGTGAAAACCTATCAGATCCTGTACTTGGTTCTTCACCCTTAGATCTTAACACCTTGAAGAAAAATATGGTTTTTCTTCAAGATGCTCCCCAGATGCCCATATCTTCAACTGAAATCCGTCATCTCCTTAAATCCTCATTTTCGCAACACACGCATTGCGCTACAAATCTTATCCCATTTCTCCCAAGTAAAGTTGCAGAATATATCAAATTGCACTCTCTATATGCGTGTGAATGATGTGGACGTATGATCATTATGGTTTCTTAAGAAAACTTGCAACTTCTCAAATCGACTATTTGCCATCTCTGAACAGTATTTGGCCCACTAAATCCATAATGAATGAATGGACGAGGGGGATCAGTCGGTAACGGGGCGGATGGTGCGACCGGCGTAGCGGGCGTAGCGGCGGCGGCCGTGAGATTTTGAGCTATAGCCGAGGCTGTGGGCAATACCACTTAGATCTTCGACTATTGAGGAGCTCCAGTAGTCGCCGAAGTCTCCAATATTCACTTCGGTAGTGTTTTGTATGAAGCCGGCGGCAGGAAGGAAAATGTTTTTATTGTTAGGACCGGTCACCAAGTAGCCGTTGACTCCATTAAATGATGCGAAATTCCATGTGCATTCGTCGATTAATTCACTAAAATCTTCAATCGTGGGCATTCGCCATGGTTCTCCCCAGTTGACGCTGGCTACATCATGCTCTTTCGTCAATATTCCTGAATTATCAATTATCCCGGAATTCCTTAGCTTCCGGAAAGATACTTTATTCGTCAGGCTGTTGATAGATGTATATTCACTTTTGGGTTCTGTTTCTCCCCAGGAATAATAGTCACCTAATTCTTCGGGAAGGGAGGCTCCGACATTGCAGGTGGCCCATTTCAGCCCGCTCGGAAGTCCTAAGTCGATCCACTCATGACCATTGATGGTGCCAGTCAGTTGGCCATTATTGTGACTTTTGACACTGTGAGTTTCTTTTTCAGTTGTATTTTCCCCTCCACTGTTGCACCCGGTCATGAGTAGCAACACAAGAAAGCACGCTATGGCTATTCCTGCTATGCGATATACCCATTTTGAGACCAATGTCTTTTTATTCGGGGCTTCTTCTGATTCTGTTTCAGTTCGAGTGGTCATTTAGAAAAATATAAGCTTGCAAAGTTAAGAAAAAAATTGAATTTTTCAAAATAAATCATTAACTTTGCTTTGTCAAAAAAAACATATAATATTATGAAAAGATACCTCCTTTTATGTCCGCTTTTAGCGGTCGCTTTTCTACCACTTCAAGCGAAGGTCACTCCGGGGTCAATGATCACGGACAATATGGTTCTTCAGCAAAACGGTAAGGCACGCCTATATGGCACTGCTGACGCTAACGCGAGTGTTACTGTGACTCCTTCATGGAGCAATAAGCCTTATACTACAAAATCTGATTCCAAGGGGAAGTGGCAGATTGCCATTGATACTCCAGCGGGGGGATATACTCCATATTCCATTACTATTTCTGATGGCACACCACTGACTCTTAATAATGTGCTAATAGGGGAGGTGTGGCTTGCTTCAGGACAGTCGAACATGGAGATGCCGTTGAAAGGTTTCTGGGGTTGCTGCGTTGACGGTGGCTATGATGAAGTGGCTTCCGCCCGTGAACGTGCCAACAAAATACGTTTCTATACTGTTCCACTCAAACAAAGCTATGAACCCCTTGAGACAATCGATGCTTCGTGGACTGTTCCAGGTCCCGACACTGCTTCTGAATACAGTGCTGTGGGCTGGAATTTTGCAAAGCGTCTAAATGATGTTCTTGATGTTCCGGTTGGTATCGTCAGATGTGCTTACGGGGGTGCAAGAGTGGAAAGTTGGACACCTCGAGAGATTCTTGAGACATACTCAGATGTGTCGCTTAATCCGGATGATATTGAAAAGATGACTCACTACGTTCGTCCGCTATTGATGTACAATGCAATGTTCAACCCTGCGAAAGATTATACATATAAGGGCATAATTTGGTATCAGGGTTGTTCTAATGTGGGTGAACATGAAAACTATGCCCCTCGTCTTGCCAATATGGTAGAACATTGGCGTAAGGAGTTAGGGGAAGGGGATATCCCTTTCTATACTGTAGAAATAGCTCCATATGAGTATGATTCTCCAGAGCAAGATGGGAAATCTCCTCTATTACGTGAGGCTCAATGGAAGGCTGTAGAAATTATACCCAACTCAGGCATCATCTGTACCAACGATCTTGTAAAACCATACGAACGTCACAATATCCATCCTGCAGATAAGGCTACTCCGGGAAAACGTCTTGCAGAATTGGCTCTTAACAAAACTTATGGAAATAATGTATTCCCGATTGAATGTCCTCGCTATAAAGGCCATCGTATTCAGGATGGAGCCGTTTGGGTCGCTATAGATTCTCCAAGCTATGGTATTTGCCGAAATTATCAGATTGAAGGATTTGAAGTGGCAGGAAGTGACAAGGTGTTCCATCCGGCTGATTCTGTATGGCTCGATTGGCGAACAAATGAATTTGTCGTGTCAAGCAAGGATGTAGCTGAGCCTGTAGCTGTGCGTTACGGTTGGGGAGATTTTATGCCAGGGAATGTTCATGCAGGGAATTATTTGCCTCTCGTGCCTTTCAGGACAGATGATTGGGACTAATTCAATGTCAAAATTATAAATTAAAGTCGGATTCCAACAGATGAAATCCGACTTTTTTTATATCAGTTTTTGAATACATTCTTTTTTAGTTTTTCAATTTCTTTGTGGGTTAATTGATGGCTCCAATTGACTCTATCCTTGAGATTGGCACCGGGGCCCCTGCTGCCCTGCTCGAAGTAGCGTGCGGTCTTTTCGTTGTCGGGATTACGCCAGTTGTCCCATCCCGCAGGAGTGATATGGTCGCCCAATTCGCAGTCTATGAAGGCTGTGAATGCATAAGGACGCCAAGGACGGCCCAAATATACTTTCTTTACTTCAGGATCGGCAGTCAGACGGCAGTTTTTGAATACGAACCCGACCTCCACATCTTCCGGTGTGGAAGCTGCTGTGATGTAGGAGTCTGCTTTACTATGTATCTGGCAGTTTTCAAAATATGCTGTTGCGGGACCAAAAATGAAGTCGGTAGTCCCCTCTATATAGCAATTGTCAAATTCCAGGTTTGAGTCATGGCCAGCAAGAAAAAGAGTATCTTGATCTCCTAAGAATCGGCAGTTCTCGAATTTCAGACCGGTTCCTTCTGTATGCAGAGACACTGCTTGACCCACGCGTCCGGCATTGTTGCGGATTGTAATGTTTTTGAAAGTTATGTTGCAACCGTCTACACGCATGGTGTAGGTGCGGAAAGTGCCCATGTTGTCGAGCTTCGCATAGTCGTTGTAGGTAATAATGGTATTTTCTGGATCTTCCCCGATGAAATCCACATTCTCAAGCCAAGAGGGTATTATCACTTTTTCGTGATATTCGCCAGGCTTGATATTAACTGTAACACGATAGTCCATGTAGGCACGTATTGCTTCCAGCGCTTCAGTAATGGTCTTAAAATCTCCGCTACCATCGGCGGCAACAGTTATTTCACGCATATATTCAATGCCCCAGGCATTAGGAACTGCTATCATCAACATGACAGCGATAAAAAGCATTCTTGCGATTTTCATGATGTAGAGGTATATATGTTTACAGTTGCAAAATTAATATATTTATCGCATATATGCAAAGAGGAATGCTGTTTGGGCACTCCTCTTTTTTTATATTTTTTTGTTAGCTTTCCGGCATTTGTTCTTGATCCTCGGATCCTTGTTCTTCAGTCGTCGATGTATCCTTTTCTTTTTCAGTGAAAGGAATTGTCATCCTGGTCCAAAGTGCGTCCGGAATAGCTTTCCAAGCTGTGCAAAGTGCTCCCCAGCGAGCATCTACATATTCAATTCTTGGATGCTTTACGATAGCACGAATAATCTGAGGAACGACGTATTCGAGCGACATTTCCATTGGATATTCCTTCTTGTCGTCAAGTAAGGGAGTACGGATCCATCCGGGACGAATGTCAGTAAAAGTGATGTCTACGCTCTCTTTTCGGGCAAGTTGCTCAAGTGCTACCAGATATGTCTGGGCACACTTCTTTGAAGCCGAGTAAGCTGCCATATCGCCAATGCCATTAGTCCCGGCTACACTTGTGAGCGCCACAATCTGACCCTTGCGTGCGTTGTCGCGGAAATATCCATATGCTGCACTCACCATACGTGCAAATCCGGCAGCGTTTGTGGCAATTACTTCAGCTTCGCGATGGGGGTCGAGAGTAGGATTTGAGTAGCCGATGCCCGCTACATGGAAATATATGTCCATACCACCGAGTTTATCGATGAGTTCTTCAAGTTTCTTCGGTCCATCGTTATGATTTATATCAATGGACTCATATTCTACGTAATCAGGATACTTTTCTTTCAGGGCTCTCAAAGCGGTAGTGTGTCTTGCTGCCACTCCTATCTTTACTCCGCGGGAAGCCAAAGCCTCAGCAACAGCCAATCCGATTCCCGATGATGCACCCATTATCAATACTCTTTTCATAAGTGTGTTTTTTAGTTTTATTTTCTATTTGAGGTCACTTAACACGCTCTGTGACACGCACGGAGTGCGCTTATTATTAAAACACTACCAGTCGGAGGTTGGTTCAGAAGTGAGGCAGGATAGTTTGTAACATAATGTGGAATTTTCGCAGATCAGATCGTGGCGACTGCGCTTAAGACCCACAACCCAAATTATCTCACCGTCAGAATTCCTTTCCAGGACTCGCACCATTGACTTTTGATTCCTATTGAGTTTTGCATCGCCAATGATATCGCTGACAAGTCGACTGCCACGCATCCCAAGCGGCGACATACGGTCGCCTTTTCTTGCCGGTCTTATGGTGTAGGCAGAAGAATCTGATGGAAGATAAACAATGTTATGATTCCGATTCCCTTTTATTTCCTCCATAGTGTATTGATTCATTAACAAAGGAGTCCATACGAATCTTGGAACTGTCTCTTTCTCTTTTATATCTGCTATTATAAGGTGGTCGCGTTCGAGTCGGGCTTCAAATTGATCGGATAGTTTCCAGATTCGTTGCTTGAATTCTTTGCCTATAGATGACATAATCTCATCAGCAATTTCTGTGTTTCCTCCAAATGGTTCTAAAAATCTGATAACAGTCCCTAAAGTAACACCTTCAGAATAGACAAGCAGAGTATTTTTATCCGTCATTAAGCTTTGGAGTTGCTTCCTATAGAAGTCTTCAATAATTACAGCTTCCTCCTTCATTATGCCGACAGTCTTGTATAATGATTTCCTTGCCCCTATCCATCTACTTTCTAAAAGAGGCAATATATCCCTGCGGATGAAGTTTCGTCGATATTCGCTTGAAAGATTACTGGAATCTATTATATATCCAGAACCAATGTCCTTGATATATTTTTCTATTTCTTTTCTGCTTACGCCAAGAAGAGGACGGATGACTTTCCCATTGTCCTTATCCATTCCTTTCAGTCCTCTGCTTCCACTTCCACGTAGCAGATTGAGCATCATCGTCTCGATATCATCGTCGGCATTGTGTGCTACGGCAACCCGATCAAATCCCTCCTCCTCCATAACCCTGAAGAAGTCGGCATACCTAAGTTCGCGGCATGCCATCTCAGTGCTTAATCCTGGATGGTTACGTAGATAATCTTCCACATCATAATCAAGGGCATGAAGTTTTATTCCAAGCTGCTTGCATAGATTTGCTGTAAACATAGAATCACGGTCACTTTCCTCGCCACGAAGATGAAAGTTGCAGTTTATGGCTTCTACGCGTATATTAAGACGAGGGGCAACCCGACAAAATGCCGTAAGTAGAGCCACGCTGTCAGCTCCTCCGCTTACGGCGACTAACACTGAATTGATGCGGATATCTCTGATACAGACCTCCACTTCATTCTCTACTCTACGTCTAATTTGATTCGAACTGCCACCCATAATATTTCTTGTTTACTAAAGACAAAGCCACACCATCGTCATGGTGCGGCTTTGCAATGAATTCTGATGATTCCTTCC
>CAYNEZ010000063.1:0-16215 GCA_964396365.1 uncultured Sangeribacter sp.
CACACAAAATTAAGAAATTCTATCAACTATTCCAAATCTTTTTGCAAAAAATCATGTATTTTTGATTAATTTTGTGTTTGATAATCCCCATAGTTCGTTTTCAACAATAAAATTTTATTAGTGTGATGACTACTTCCAATACGTTGAGCGCCGAAAATTCCCTTAGGATTCTATTCGACTCATATTATAAAATTAAGAATTTAAGAATGACTCCTATCGCAGGGAGTGGTTCAGATAGATTATATTTTAGAATGTCTGCTTCTTCAGTTACATGCATAGGTACGTTCGTGCATGATGCAGAAGAAGGAAAGTGTTTCATAAGGCTTGCTGAAGATTTTTCTAAGTGTGGACACGCTGTCCCGAAAATATTGGCAGTCTCTCCAGATTTCCATTGTTATCTACAAGAAGATTTGGGTGATAAGTCGCTTTTTTCACTTTTGGGAGATCCTGATTGCGAAAAATTAGTGAAAGATACTTTACAAAGACTTGTTGCGCTCCAAAAGACTCCTAAGAATATCTGGATTTCAGACTGTATGAACAAGGATTTTAGTTGCCGTCAGGCAATGTGGGATCTCAATTATTTCAAATATGAGTATCTTAAGCCTACCAACACTCTATTCGATGAGGATCGGCTTGAAGATGATTTCGAAAGACTTGCGGGAAGACTGATGAGTATTCCTGAAGATTTTTTTGGATTTATGATGCGAGATTGCCAAAGCCGGAATGTGATGGTCACTCCTGATGGTCCGGTATTTATTGATTTTCAAGGAGGAAGATTTGGACCCGTACTCTATGATGTGGTGTCATTTCTTTGGCAAGCAAGGGCAGGTTTCTCCGACAAGTTCAGGAATGAGATGTTGGAGTTCTATTGTATGTGTTATTGTGATGGAGACTCTGAAAAGATTTCAAGTATGCTTTCTATTCTTGATGAGTTGGTATTGTTTCGCACGCTTCAGGTTTTGGGCGCTTACGGGTTCAGGGGTCTTGTCCAGCATAAGTCTCATTTCCTTGCATCCATCCCGGGGGCACTTGCAAATTTAAAGACACTGATTAATAATGGTGTGCTCGAAAATTATCCGGAGTTGAAAAAGGTTTCCCAAGTCTTGGTCGATGATCCTGCATATAACAAAATTGATTCATGTGGCAATCTCGTGGTTGAGATTTATTCATTCTCATATAAAAAAGGTTATCCACAAGATTTGAGTGGAAATGGTGGAGGGTTTATTTTTGATTGTAGGGCTCTACATAATCCTGGAATATATAAAATGTACAAAGACTTGACGGGGAAAGATGCTCCGGTCATTGAATACCTTGAAAGTAGAGGAGAGGTACAACCCTTTTTGCATGGAGTATGGACATTGACAGATCCTGCTATAGAAAGATATCTTTCCCGTGGTTTCACACATCTTCAGATTGGCTTTGGTTGTACTGGGGGGCAACACCGCTCTGTCTACAGTGCTGAGCATACGGCGACTCATGTGCGCGAGTTATTTCCTGAAGTGGAAGTGCGGGTCATCCACCGTGAACATCCGGAATGAAAAGATAACGCTTCTTCCTCATTAGTTCTTATGTAAAAATCAACAGAAAATGTAGATATGAAAACAATGATATTGTGTGCGGGATTAGGCACAAGACTCAGACCTTGGACCGAAAATCATCCGAAGGCATTGGTCCCTGTTGGAGGAATCCCTATGTTGCGACGTGTCATCGAGCGTCTTGCAGAGCAAGGATTCGATGAAGTGACAGTGAATGTCCATCATTTTGCCGACCAGATTATTGCGTTTCTTAATGAACAATCTTTGCCTGTCAAAGAAATTTCAATATCAGATGAATCCGAATGTTTACTTGATACTGGTGGTGGTATTTTGCATGCCGAACGATTGCTGACAACCGACCGACGCCCGTTTCTGGTTCATAATGTGGATATTCTTTCTAATGCTGACCTACGTGGATTATATGATGAGCATCAACAGTCAGGCAATACTATAACCCTTCTTGTGTCAGATCGTAAGTCAGATAGAAAGCTTGTATTTGATCGAAATATGATACTTAAAGGATGGATAAATCAGAAGACGGGACAAACCCGGCCAGATTCACTTCAATTATTGGCTGACGATAGAATACTGGCATTTAGTGGTATATATGTAATGTCGCCTGAAGTGTTCTCCGTTATGCACGACCATTGTTTTGAAGGTGCATTCCCAATAATGGATTTTTTCCTTTCCGGCAGTCCGGAGTTGAAAATAGGAGGAGTATGTCAGGAAGGATTGGATATTATTGACATAGGAAAGCCCGATACATTGCATCGGGCTAATCTGACGATTCAATAATAATGATTATGGTGTTGAGTTTCCTTCACAACATTGAATTGGAAAACGCAACCTCCAATTAGGAAGGCTACTGCTATTCCTCCGAGCCACCATGTGAGCGAGATGCTGACAGTGAAGCATGAGATCATCAGGAGGATACATCCTATAGCGTAACAAATGATAGATAATGTTTTCATAGTTAAATCATATTTAGTTAAGGTTTCAGTCTTTGTCATTAAAACGAGCTTTCTCTTAGGAAGGTTTATGTGAAAAACATATTTAATAAAAATATAACAAAATCAAGGAGCGTTGTAATCATTTTACAACGCTCCTTGATTTATATCTTTATTCACTATTCTTACTTAAGTTTCAGTTCCTGACCAATTTTGATTCCGTCAGATGATTCCAGTCCATTCAGTTTCCTGAGTGAAGTAGCCGACATACCGTGGGCTTTTGCGATTTTATTGATGGTATCACCTTTCTTTACAATGTAAGAAGCCATTTGGCTTTTGCTTGATTTGTAGGTGTTTTCGTCATCTGCAGCAAGTTCACGCTTTGATCTGGATGGCGCAAAGTTGCGGGCCTTTGTGTATGTAGTCTTTGAGAAGGTATACTGGTCAGTATGGGTAGTGTGGTTGGCAAAGTCAAAGATTGCCGAAGGATTGATTGCATACCCCATGAAGCGTGTCTCAAAATGAAGATGAGGTCCGGTGCTTCTTCCGGTGCTTCCACCAAGACCAATAGGGTCACCGGCACGCACCACCTGGTCAGGCTTCACAAGATGCTTGTTAAGGTGGCCATAGACAGTCTCAAGTCCATTTGGATGACGGAGGATTACGTAGTTTCCATAGCCTTTTCCTTCATATGCAGTAAGACGCACCTTGCCATCAAAGGCTGCATAGATGGTATCGTTCATTTTGATGCCGATATCTACACCCTTATGCATGCGATGGAAACGCTGACGATAACCATAAGGTGAAGTTATTGGACCATTGTGGGGCATACGATAGCCTGTCACATCGATAACCTGAGATTCAGGCACATCCTTTTCATTAAATGGATTTACGCTTTTTGAATTCCAACCTTCAGTATAGATGTCAAGCTCCGGCTCAAGATCGTTTTCCAGTAAATCAATGAATGTGTTTTGCTCTATAAGCTTGATTTTGTCCTTTGATGAAGCTGCATTGGCAAGAAGTTGCTTATGCGCTGCTGCATGCGAAGCTCCTTTTTTCTGCGCTGTTGATGCGAATGGTACTACTGACAGCAATGCGCAGCAAAGGATTGTATTAATTTTCTTCATCATCGCTTTATTCAAATTTCGTCGTCAGCATATAGGAACTTCACATTGGCTGGAGTATAGTCCAACACTTCCTCAGGCTTGAAGAATCGGTTGATCTCGATCTTCGCATTCTCTACGCTATCAGATGCGTGAACGATGTTTGCCTGTCCACTCATGCAGAAATCTCCACGTAGAGTACCCGGTTCTGCTTTCCTTCCATTTGTAACACCTGTCATCTTGCGGAAGACTTCAACGGCATCCACGCCTTTAAGCACCATACAAATGACAGGGGAAGCTGTCATTGATTCAACGATAGAAGGGAAAAAGGGCTTTTCTACAAGGTGTGCATAATGCTCACGCAGTATTTGCTCATCAAGCTGCATCATCTTCATGCCTGTGATGATGAGCCCCTTATTCTGGATGCGAGTGAGGATTTCTCCAATAAGCCCGCGTTCTATCGCTGATGGTTTTAGAATGACAAGTGTCTGTTCCATATATACTGTAATTCTGTTTTCTTTATTAGTTTCAATGCTCAAAGTTACAAAAATATTTCATGCAATCCTAATTTTGTCATAAAAAATACATATAATTACTGTTAAAAATTATTAACTATATTTTAAATACTTATCAATTAGATTCTTATATTTTGTAACATAAAATGGTTATATTTTTTGATATTGCACACCAAATCTTAGGGTGTGCAAATAATTTTGGATGTTGAATTATCCAACAAATGACGTTCTTGTTGAACTGTTTTTTAGTTGGATTGTTTCACTCATATAAATAATAATACGATTCCCTTATGAACATTTTCCCTATGCTTTGCTCTATCCCATCTGAAGTGGGGGATAAGCTCCCGACAGTCACAATGCTCGGAACTGAAGAAGGCACTTATGAGGTAGCCCGAATTATCATGAATATCGTAGATTGGATTTTCAATCTGTTTGGATTGTCGCATCATCCTACGCTTGAGCTATGGATTTATTCCATATTGGTTTTCGCAATTTCATGGGGTATAGGATATATAACACAGTTGGTGATATTGTATATAGTCAACCAAGTTGGAAAACGATGGAAAAACCCTATATATTCCGATTTGACAAGAGCCCAGTTCTTTCATAAGATCTCAAGGATTATTCCCGCATTGTTCTTCCTCGTGTTCATTCAGTTCACGATGCAACAGCATTCAGCGCTCAGCAGCTGGCTGTCTCGAATCACATGGATATATCTTTCCTTTATAGTGGCAAGTTGTCTTACAATACTTGCTTATATAATATGGAATCATGTCGACCAGCGGGAGAACAAGAAGCATCTACCTCTTAAGGGCCTTGTGCAGCTTGTTTGCGGCATAATATGGATTTTATTCGCGATAATTGCTGTTTCAATTTTGGTAGACAAGTCGCCGGGAAATCTTCTTGCCGGTATAGGAGTCTTCGCTTCTGTGTTGATGTTGGTGTTCAAAGATTCCATACTTGGTGTAGTAGCTGGTGTGCAATTGTCGGAGAATGATTCTGTACATGTTGGAGACTGGATTGCAGTTGATGGCACAAATGCAAATGGCACTGTGCTTGAGGTGTCCCTAACAGAAGTCAAGGTGCAGAATTGGGATAAGACGGTGTCTTCTGTTCCTCCTTATAATCTGATAACCGGAACTTTTACTACCTATCGTCCGATGCAGGAAAGTAATACTCGCCGCATTGCGAGGACGTATCTTATTGACAGTGAAAGTGTGGTAGAAGCTACACCGGATCTTATTGCAAAGGTTTCGGAGATCCCATTGATGAAAGACTGGATTGAGAAAAAGCAAGCTCAGAAGGCTGCCGGCAAAGAATATTGTGTCAACAATCCTGAAGGGTTGGCAGATGGAACCATCGACACTAATCTTGGCATGTTCCGTGCATACATGAAAATGTGGCTGCAAAGTAATTCCAACATATCCCAGGTTGATGATCTCTTTGTCAACACTCTTCAGCAGACAGCTACCGGCATCCCATTCCAGGTTTACTGCTTCACCAGCACTTCTGCCTGGATTCCATATGAGGGTATTCAGTCTGCGGTGTTTGAACATCTTGCTGTCATGCTCACCAAGTTTGGATTGTATGTCTACGAGAACGAATCAAGTAGAGCCACTGTCCTTGAGGGCGTAATGAGCCGTCAGCTTCCTGCCGGCGAAAGTGTGTTCGGTCTTCCGACTCCTATGATCGTGAAGGACTCCCAGTCTGCAAGTAAGTCTTAATCACCTATTACATGAGCGGCCACAGCCGCGTAAAGGGCAGCTGTCTCCAATCGGAGGCGGCTGCCCCCAAATGTTACTGGGAGATAGCCATTTTCGACTGCCATTTCCACCTCATCCGGAGTGAAATCACCTTCCGGGCCAATCATTATCCTTACATTGCCTCCCTTATATTCCTTTGCAAAGCTTCGCAAAGGATAATTGTCGTCGCAATATCCAAGACACTTGAATCCGGTGAATGCATCCTTGACTATACTTTGAAAATCTATTGGACCTACGATCTCTGTCCTATTTGTTTTCAACGACTGGTTCATGGCGGATATTGCGATTTTCTCTAACCGGTCTGTGCGGAGAGTTTTGCGTTCACTTCTGCGGCATTTCATGAGAGTGATTTTATCAACACCTATTTCCACAGCTTTTTCTACAAGCCACTCCATTCTGTCGGCATTTTTTGATGGAGCCACACATAGTTCAAGTTGAAATCCCCACCATGGTTTGATTTCTTCCATGGTGAGAATTTCTATTGAAGTATGTTTGGGATGAGCATCAAGTATAACGCATTCAAATCGGTGTCCTTTGCCGTCGGTGACAAAAATTTTGTCTCCCTCCTTCATCCTCAACACACGGCAACAATGCCCGGATTCCGTTTCCGGCAAAATGCCGGTAGATTCAATTTCCGGCGAATAAAACTGGATCATGTTCAGATTTGGTCTTTATCATCCACAATGCCTCCGGCAGCCAGCCCGGTCTTATCGGCAGCTTCGCTCTTGGATATTTTTTCTTTTCTGTTCTCTTTGAAGATGATGGCAAAGAGCACACCGACTATAAATGCGTATGCAGCAAATATTAGCCAGCTCGTATGCCATCCGTCGATCTGAGGCAAGCCTGCAGGTTGTGTGAATACAAATTTCTCAAGTATGGCCCCTGCGCTAAGCGTACCTATAGTAGCACCCAGACCATTGGTCATGATCATAAAGAGGCCTTGAGCCGAACTTCTTATCGACGGATCAGTCTCTTGATCCACGTATAGCGAACCTGAAACATTGAAGAAATCGAATGCTATGCCGTATACGATCATAGACAGCACAAACAGCCATACGAGATCACCCGGATTGCCGATTCCGAAGAATCCAAATCTGCCAACCCACGCGAACATTGACATCAGCATCATGCCTTTGATGCCAATTCGCTTCAAGAAGAAAGGAATCAGCAATATACATAATGTCTCTGACATTTGCGACAAGGAAATCAAGGCATTTGCATTCTGGGCTCCCCATGTGTTTGCAAATTCTGCTACGTCTTTAAACGATGTTATAAAGATATTGCCATATCCATTTGTGATCTGAAGGCTTACTCCGAGAAGCATTGAGAAAATGAAGAAGACAGCCATTTTCTTTTGCTTAAAGAGCGAAAAAGCTTTCAGTCCAAGCACGTCTGAAATGGAATTTGACGAAGCCTTGTTTGTCGGACAATCAGGAAGAGTAAGAGCGTAGATGCACAATGCTCCGCTTAATATTGCAGATGTTATGAGCTGGCAGTGATTTGTCTGATATTGTGTAAAGTTGACAAATAGCATTGCGCATATGAAGCCTACCGTTCCGAACACTCTGATGGGTGGAAATTCTTTCACAGTGTCAAGTCCGGCTTTCGTAAGGGCTGAGTATGCTACAGAGTTGCTTAGTCCTATTGTGGGCATGAAGAAGGCCACTGAAACAGCATAAAACCAAAATAAAGTATGAAATTGCACTGTATCTCCTGCCATCATGCTATAGACACCCGCTGCTCCCATAAAGAGGCCGGCAATAAGATGGCAGAGACTCAGCATTCGCTGTGCATGTATCCAGCGGTCTGCTATAATCCCGATAATTGCAGGCATAAAAATCGATACAATGCCCTGCACTGCATAGAACCATTTTATATCATTTGCCAGACCTACACGACCTAAGTAGTTTCCAAGAGAGGTGAGATAGGCTCCCCAAACTGCAAATTCCAAAAAACTCATTATGGCTAATCTTGCCTTGAGTGAAAAGTTTCCGTTGTTCATGATGTATAAGATTTTTTATGTCATTCTATGGTGATAGATTCTCCGTCGTAGGCATATTCTACTCCGGCAGGAAGGATTGATGCGATCTCTTCATGGCGTCCTAACATATGGCACGCATGTGTGAGATAGCAACGTTTCGGTTTCAGTTCCTCAATGAGTTCAAGAGCTTCTGGAAGTATCAGATGCGCAAAGTGAGGTTGCTTCACTCGGAGGCAGTTGAGAACAAGTACATCCAGATCTCGAAGTTTTTCTTTTTCGCTCTCTGCTATTGTCTTCGCATCCGTGACATATGCAAATCCCCCGATCCTGTATCCATATATCGGTAATTGTCCGTGCATGACCTCTATGGGAACAATCTTTAGGCCATTGATGAGAAATGGCACGCAGTCCACTTCTTTAAGATCAAGTTTAGGCACTCCGGGGTAGGGGTGTTCACGGAAGCAATAGTCCACTCTTGTGCGAAGGTCTTTTGCTGTCTGGCGATTGGTGAAAATTGGGAGGTCTTTCTCTGCGCAGAAAGGACGCACATCATCGATTCCTCCTACGTGGTCATAGTGTTGGTGAGTAAGGAGTATGGCATCAAGTTGGCTAAGTCCATGTCTTAGCGCTTGCTGGCGTAAATCCGGAGATGCGTCAATAAGAATTTTCATTCCATGTGTTTCCACCAAGACAGAAGCCCTCAATCGTTTGTCTTTGGGATCAGTTGAGCTACATGTATGGCAAGTACATCCAATTTCAGGAATGCCTTTGGATGTGCCGGTGCCTAAGAATGTCACTTTAATGGATGAATCAATGTAATTGACTTCCGGATGAAGTTCAATACCGTATTTGATTTTTACCTCCTTGATAATATGCGAGGCAAGATCTGCTACTTCTTGGCCTGTAGCATTCCCTGTATTTGCAATGACAAGGGGCTGCTTTGGCCAAACTTCAGCTCCCCCAAACTTATAACCCTTTAGGCCTGCATGGTCAATAAGCCATGCTCCTGAAAGTTTGACTTTCCCTTTTTCTTTTGAGGGAAACACTGGGATTTCATTGCCTCTCGGTATTATTTCTTGCTCAAAGAAATATTTGTTTGGTTCGGGATTTTTAAAGAATGACCCCGCACTTCCTATTTCTGCAGGATTAGGAAGTTTGCTGTCCCGAAGTCTGATCACTTCCTCAGCCAATTCACGTGTTGACGGAACTCTTCCAAGCGATTCAGCATAATGCTTTAATGCTGCATACTCAAGATTGCAGGCCTCGTTGCCGATACGAAGCTTGTAGCTTACTTGCATCACAATCAACTTCCCTTTTGCCTGGTGCTTGAAAATGGAATCACGGTATCCAAATTTGCATTCATCTGCTTTGAGGATTACTTTCTTCCTTGTTGAGACATCAAAGCATACCACAGAGTGTATAAAGTCGCCAGCCTCGGCTCCATATGCCCCGACATTTTGCACTGCTGACGCACCTACCTCTCCGGGTATTCCAGCCATGTTTTCCAAGCCAGCGATGCCATTGGAAATACACCAGTCTACAAGATCTGTCCATTTTTCTCCGGCTCCAGCCATCACAAAGACTGTCTTCTCATCCTTCTTATATTGTGTGATACCCTTTATTTTGGAATGAAGCACTATCCCTTTGAATGTATTCAAAAAGAGGAGATTCGACCCGCTCCCTATATGTAAAAATTCATTTTCTATAAATTCCGGCTTTCTGCTGAGTTCGAGAAGTTCTTTCTCGTTTTCATATTCAGCATATATGTTTGCTTTCGCCGGAACCTTGAAAGTGGTATATTCCGTCAGGTCTTTGTTATATTCGATGGTCATTGTCTGAATTCGTTTAGTTGTCCGTCGGTAAAGAAAAGATATGTGCCATCTGAGTATTGCCAGATGTCCATCGTCTGAGAATGTGAATGGCCTGATCTAACTTCATCAGGATTCCCTATGGAGAGTTTGCATTCCTCTTTTGTCATTCCTGTCCCTACTTTCCCTTGCTGAATTAGCTTCCAATTTTCTTCACTGATTTGAGGATATCTTTCCTTTGGGTCCTTCAGGAAGAAAAGCGATGCAAAGTTCCGGCTGTCATGCATGTCAGATGTATAATTCATATGCATATATGCCTCTTTTCCATCACCACTTGCTATCTTCACATTCATCGGGAAATCACCTGCAGATGGCAATACATCTGTAACTTCCACTTCGACATATTTCAACCCGGGCAGTCTATATCCGGAATTGTCATACCAGAGATTGCTCTTTGTCCACAACTTATATCCCGTTAATTTATTCTTCCAGCTCTCTACAAGATCCAAATCAGCAAGTAATGGCAACTTACTGCTTTCAATATCCTTCAAGGCTTCAGAAGTTTCTTTTTTGGTCCTGTATCGAAAGATATTGGTCCCATCAGAAAAGAGAATCACACACTCATCCTTAAGATCTGGATTGGTATAGCTGTCCAACCCTACATAACTAATGATTTTTCCGGTCATTGCCTGCCCATCAGAACCAGACAGATTTTCATTGGGCTCGAAAATATAAAGTGTCCTGTCTGACATGGCGAGGAATTTCTTCCCTTTTTCCCATGTCGATAGGGGAGTGCCTTGTAGACTTTCTGCGAATACCTGTTCTGAACTTTTTGCCATTTGCCTTATGTCCTCCTTGCTCATCTTTATAGCCTTGGTTCCCTCAATTCCAGTGCTGCAAGATGAACATGTAAACATTATTGACAATATTATGGCGGAAAGAACTGCAGTATTATATAATGCGATGAATGATTTTGTCATATCATTTATTCAACGTTGTGTAATTCTATTCACAGAAGAATCATTTGTCATTTTCTGTTATACATCTGATGGCGTGTCTTCTATATTTTCAGACGCTTCTATTTCTTCAGTTTGATTTTTTACATCCTGTTCTTTGATGCTTACCGTTGCACTACCTTTCAGTCCTGTAGATGACACTGCAACAGAGGTCACACACGGTGGACAATTTTTTTCGGTTACTATTACATCAAATGCATACGATCCTTTTGCTAAATTGTCTAAATAGCATTTGTAGTTGTTGTCAGATATCTTTTCACACATTGCAGGTAAAGATTCTGACTGAATCTCAACTTCATAGGGATAATCAGATTCATCAGGCAGTTTGTTGGCGTTTACAGTGAAGTCAAAAGAAGCTTTCCCTTTATCCACAGTCATCTTTGGTTGCTCAATTTCTATGGTATAATGTTTTTCATACCATCCTTTAGCTATTATCTCCTTCTTAGGAAGTCGAATGTTGTCATATGATAAAGAGAATGGCCCATATGTGATGTCAGTGAGTGAGTCTGGCAATTGATTAGGAGCATTCAGTGAGCATGCGTAGACTATAGAGTTGCCGTTTTTTGTATTTTTACATTCCTTAGAAGAAAAGTCAATTTTGTAGCCATTTTCCTCTTCAGTCTCAATATTGAATCCTTCTGCAGGGAAAGAGGCTGGAAGCGAAATACATACTTTTGTGTCAAAGGCCTCGTGACGGAAAGGCATAGCTTCTCCGTCATTGATAATTATATTGGCTTGGGCATTAGGATCAAATTTTATGACTCCCCATTTTCCTTTGCTCTTCGCAAATGCATTGTTGTCATACTTATGTCCCACTTGCTCGAATTGGCATGGAAGAGAATCTTTTCCGTTATAGATCAATCCATATAAGTTCTTGTCTTGATATGTATTGATTTTTGACTTTGCTTTAGATGATGCGTCCTTTGTGTTAGGATTTTTTGATGCTTGATTTGAATTAGGATTAATTAATCTTAGCATCTTGTCAAATTCAAATACATGGTGTTTGTCTTTGCCATAGTTGGCATAGATTCTTAGAGTATCTTCGCTGATATTTGAAAAATTGGGCGCTTGTTTGGCATCAAGCGTCAGATGTCTTTTCTTTTCTGTTTCTTCTCCCATTTGTACAGGTATGAGAGAGTAGTCAGAAGCCATGAACCAATATAATTTATTCTTGACTATTGCTAATCCTTTTTCAGAATTGTCTAATGATGACAAAAATTGAATATCCTTTGGTTCGATTACCTTTTCTTTATTCTGATCTTGAATTATCAGTGATTGTAATGGTGAGCCATCTGGCTTTACGTAATTGAAATAAGGATTTTTCTTTTTGTCAGGTTGTCCATAGGCAAAATAGAGTGCAAAGCCATTACTGAAAGGATATGCATTCTCAAATTCAGGAGTTGACAGTTGATGTCCATCTCTTGCATACATGACGATTCTGTCATCTTTCTTTGCAACTAAAATTCCATTTTCAAAAAAAGGATGATCGTATAATGCCTCTACGTTTGGCAATGTAATGAAGCGTCCTGACGTATTTATAAATCCAACTATCGCTCCTGAACCGGCATCCTGGATTGTAGCGAGTTTAGAATTAAATTTGTTAATTTTATGCTCTGTAGAATAAAGTTTTTTCCCATCCATATCCCATAGTGACGTTTTCCCATTCTCTTCCCCTTTGATGATCTTTGTGCCCTCAATTACATATAGGGTGTCGTTGGTGGGTGTTATCATCCAATGTGGGAGCTGACTTAATGCAGAGAGAGTGCTTCCCAAAAAGAAAATCAATGTAAGTATATGTTTCATATTCTGTTTGTTTTTTACTTTTCTACGAGTAAAATTGTATTAAGCGTTCAATTTGCAAAGTTACAAAAATTTCGCTCAACTTGCAAGCCTTGACATTTTAATTTTTTTTGACTCTCCTTCAATTATAAAGACTCCCAATCCTCAAGGATCGGGAGTCTCCAATTATTTGATGTAATTATGAGATAAGCAGGGTTTCAGAATCTTAATTTACGCCAGCGGTCTGACATGTTTTCAGAAGCATTAGCGGTAGGAGTCTGATCTTTACGCATCTTAAGTTCCTTAGATTTCTGAGATACATTGTTGGCGATCTGATCTGCTAAATAGCCAAATGTCACGTTGCCATTGCTTTCATTGAGTTCCTTAAGAAGATAGTAGGTAAACAATCCGTGTCCTTCTTCAGGATAGCCCTGTGCTGTCTCATTGCCTTGAGCTGCTGAGAACACTACGATATTCCCACCTCCGAGAGCGGTGTCTTCTGCATCAATTTCAACAGCACGCAGACCTTCTGTTACGCCTTCGTTTTCTCGGTTCACTCCACTGAAGCATGCATCAAGAAAAACTGAAGTCTGGAGAAAATCAAGATCGCCTAGTTTCTGATAGAATTCATCTAATGCTATTCCTCTGTGAGGACTGGTGCCTCTTACGTCGGTAGGAAGAAGATAAGCTTTGTTCTTGTTCTTTACATCAGGAACTCCATGTCCTGCATAATATACGATGAGCTTCTTGGTCTCAGGCTCCGGAATTGAACCGATCCAATCCTGTATCTCCTCTTCAAGGATCATTTGCTTTGTTGCGTCTTCTGCAACGTGAATATTTTCAACCGGAATTCCTAAAGTCTTCTTGCAATAGTCTGCAAATACTCGGGCATCATGAATAGCATATGGCACATCAGATACGAATCGGTAGTTCTGATTTCCAATAATCAGTGCATATGTATTGTTTCTTGTGTATTCGCTTACTGGTATTGAAGAGTCAAGCACGGAAGTCTGATAATCATAATCGATATCTTGGCTTCCGGCGTTGTTGCCGCTGATGACGGATGAAGCAAAGCCATATTCGTGGCAATTATTTTTATTTATGTATGAGGGCATACGACGCACTTCGCCTGTGTAAAGTGTATGGCGTGGAAGTCCATCAATAGATGTCTCTCCGGCAAATACATAATGTCCTAATATTGCTGTCGGGCTCAATTCTACGCTTTTAAGATTATCACAGGAAGCAAATGCCTGATCTCCTACACGACACTGATCCGGAATCTGGATAGATGGCAGTGCATCGCAATTAGCAAATGCAATGGTCTCGATCGTTTTTGTATTGACCGGAAGTGAAATAGTGCGAAGCTGTTTGTCATTTAAAAATGCACCCCAACCGATGCTTTGAAGATTTGGATCGTTGAAGATGACTTCCTGCAGGTTTGGCATATTTGCAAAGGCGCATGAACCTATTCGTTTGATACCTTTTTGAATATTTACACGGCGTACGTTAAGTTTTTTCTTTACCCAAGGAGCCTTTCTTGTTGAAGTGTTGTAGTCATCTATTTCTACACTTAGACCTTTCTTATTAGTATTGGAGATGGTAAGTGTGTATCCATCATACGACCAGTGGCAGTCTTCTCCACATTTGCCTCCGATACTTGATTGAACAGTCTGGGAAAATGCATTGCTCAATCCCAGGCAAATCACCATTAAGGCAACAATATATTGTCTCATATCTTTTAGTATTAAGTTATTATCAAAAAATTAATATCTTATTGTTAAGTAAATTCGGTTTGATGTTGATTTGAATTTATAACTATCAGATCCAAATGCTGTATCCAAACTTTTGTACTTGGGACTGTCGCTTCTTGCTTCCCAACCTATTCCTATCATCTTCCAACTTAGATTAACTCCATAGCTATTCATTAAGCCATGTCCCCAACTAAAGTAATCCATATTGATTGATGTTTTGCCATGGTCTGACATTCCAAGCAATCCTATATTATAGCCAATATGATAGTATGCATTGATCTTAAAAAAGTGAAGTGATGGGGTATTTAACATTGTGAGAGGTGCTACTGTCACAGATGGTCCAAGTGACATCCCATAGCTCAAACTATATTTTTGTGCAAGCCAAGGCAAAGGATTGTTATTATAATTCCCTAAAGCTGTATCAAATGCCGGACTGTTTTTTTCTTCATTGTATTTGTTAAAGTTTAGATCAATGAATGTATAGTCAAGATTGATTTGCACCATATTTGCAATCGGTTTCCTATGGAGGCAATACGAATGACCTAATTGAAGCATTGCTCCCCAATCAGAATCAAAATTATCGACATTGGGTGCGTTATTATAACCATGCAGCGGCAGAGCTTGTTTCGGCTTTAAAGACCCTCCCATATTGTATCCAAGGTTAAAGAAAGAATTTCGCTTCCATACATCTGCATAGTGAGCAGTGTTTGAGTTGCTCGACGACACCAATTCCTGAACGGCAATGATGTCTTTGATAGTGGTGACTTGAGTAGTGTCTTCTGCTTCGTCAAGAATTAGCGTGTTGATCTGTACGTCCTGTGCATTTATCAGGAGCGCTGATACAACACCCAATCCACTTAAAATAAATTTTTTCATATCGCTTTAAGTTTAGTGTTTTACTCTTTTCCTTGGATTGATAGCCATTTGCGATTGACTACCATATCTTTATCAGCTCGTTGATTCTTCAATAGCCATTTTGCAAAATCCTTCTGGCTCAGAGTGTTGGGATGGCGTGGATCATTACTTACATCCGTACATTTGGTGAAGGGGTTTGGCGAATATATAAGTACAAGCTGATTGTATTCTTGCAATTGGTTTGTGCTCAATTTGTAATATGAAGCTGTCGGATCGACCGACTTATCGAATAGTTCGTATTCTGTTCTTCCTTTCACTTTAAATCTCCCGGTAGTGTCTTTCCTGTAAGGGAGAAGACATGCTGTCTCGTCGTCGGCTGTTATCAAATAGATAGCAACATATCCGTCCGTAGGAGATTTGAATTTCACAAAAAAACGCTCTCCCGTTTCAAATTGGTCAGATTCTATCTTGGCATCATTTACCATTTTTTGAACTTGCCAAGAAAGATCCGTCTGGGCACGTATTATTTCTCTTGCTGTGCCCCATACTTCTGCAGTAAACAGAATGTTGCCATCTACGCACTCTACTGTTACGACTGGATCTTTTTCATCTCCAAGCCAATCTCCTTTGACGGATGAAGATGTATCCATTATATAATATGATGAAAGATCATCGTCTACCATCCTGTCTGAATTAATGAAGTCTGACACTACGAGCGTGCCAAATTCCTTTTTTATGGCTTCTGCTTTTGCTAAGTCTATCGCTCTGATCTTTGCCTCCTTCATCGTTACATTGTCATTGTCCGTGACGATGTAGGTATATTTGCCTGTTACTTTAGCTGTCTTTTGTGATGAAGCTTCAAAAGAAATTGTCATTTGGCAGATCAATAATATCCAAATAATTTTGTTTAAGTAAGAATGATTCATGACTAATTTTTAATTATTATGCAAAGATAGATAAATTTTTTATATTATACAAACATTTGTTCCTTTTTTGAGCTTATAAATTTTTTTTGAAAAAATACCTTGAAAAATTTGGTCATATGAAAAAAAAACAGTAACTTTGCACTCGCAAATGAGAGGAAAGCTTCTCCGATTGCAAGTAATGTTAAATGGCGGGATAGCTCAGTTGGTTAGAGCGTCGGATTCATAACCCGGAGGTC
>CAYNEZ010000064.1:0-15985 GCA_964396365.1 uncultured Sangeribacter sp.
ATCAGTCACGGCAGAAAGTTTTGTATAGCCAAAGTCCCGAGACCTATTCCTTAAGAAATTTCTATAATTTTTCAATGGGATGGTCTGATGCTCACTGGAATCTCCGCTTGACAGCTGCAAACTTCTTCAATAAAGGATGGAACGACGCCATTGAGCACCTTGATTCAAAACTGTATTCAAGCCATACTATATTGCATGGGATCGACACCCATAGCAAAATAAGCATCTCGGCAACCTATATTTTTAACTATGGAAAGAAAACGAGTGTCGGAAATGAAGTTGGGGAACAAAGTGGAGCTGCTTCTGCAATTCTGAAGTAATCACAAAATAACTATCACATAACGTTGAGTTTTTACTATGATATGCGTATTAATAGTGTATGACAAACAAAAACTACATAGAACAGCTTTTCAAAGCAAACTACGACAGGATGCATCGACTGGCTATCGCTCTCCTGCACGACGAAGACCTTGCACATGACATGGTGCACGAAGTCTTTGCAGCGTTGCTTAACTCCACATCTGAGCAAACAGTTGGGGAAGCCTATCTTCTGAAAGCCGTCAGAAACCGATGCCTTACCCATATACGCGACTGCGGAATTCATCAGCGCGTAGAGAATCGCTACTTTGTCGAGAACAAAGAATACGAAGAGGACGACTGGCCCGACGACGAGACAATCGCCCAGATTCATTCCCTCATTAGCTCCGACCTCACTCCACAATCCCGGCGAGTGATGCAACTCCGATTCTCAGATGGAATGCAGTTTGCAAAAATTGCCAACATCATGGGTATAAGCCAAGCGGCTGTGTTCCGCCACTTGAGCAATGCACTGAAAACAATCAGACTAAAACTTAAACAGAATGGATAACAAGGATAACAAATACGACATCGTTCTTGACATCATCGAGAACCCTGGCAATTACACTTCATCTCAACTCGAGGAAATACTTGCCGATTCCGAGACGCGAGACATCTACAATCTCTTGTGCAAAACCGACTCGGCAATCGAAGCAAGCAAAACAGTGGATGTAGATGCCGAGTGGGAGAAATTCGCTCGCCAACACGCAGGCAGCCGTCGAGGTGCATTTATGTGGAAAGGCAGCCGGGCTGCTTCCATTGCCATCATAGTTTGCACATCAATTGTAGCGATTGCAGCCGGCATAGCTATCAGTGTGGCAGTCAAAGATCGCAATCAAGAAATTTCTGCCGAAAAATTTCCCGAAGCAACATCTCTGTCAGTTGCTCTACCACAAGAATCAACCGGGGAATCTCAAGATAGCATAATGGCAATTACAAGCCCTGTAATGTTTGAAGACGACTCGCTTGAGGATATCATGAATGCCATATCAGCAACATATAGAGTTGATGTCACATTCCGAAATAAGGAAACGGCAAGCTTGCATCTATACTATCGTCTTGATCCTACTCTCCCGCTTGATGAGATAATCACCCAGCTAAACACTTTCGAGCAGATCAATATTAAGCGGAGCGACAAATCCCTGATAATAGAGTGAATGTGTTTTTTTGATGCCGAAGGGTTCGCCCATATGACACTCACTGCTTTGGGCGTCTGAAAGAGTCTTACTCTCTCAATTTGGAATCGATTATGATTGTAACGGGACCATCGTTGACAAGCCCTACCTTCATGTCGGCTCCAAATTGCCCTGTCTTTACTTCCTTCCCCATAATTTGGGATAGGCGCTGGCAATAAAGCTCATACATCGGAATTGCCAGCTCATGCCCTGCTGCATGGATATAGCTCGGACGGTTGCCTTTCTTCGTGGATGCCATCAAGGTAAACTGGCTGACTGCTAATGCCTCCCCGTCCATGTCTACAATCGACCTATTCATCACTCCATTCTCATCCGGGAATATCCTCATAGCTGCAGTCTTGGCTGCAAGCCACTCTACGTCGGCTGCAGTATCTTCCTCTGCAACACCAACAAGCACCATAAGTCCCTTCCCAATCTCACTGAAAAGCACTCCGTCAATTGTCACCGAAGCCTCAGTGACCCTCTGAATCACCAATCTCATAAAAAAATGTTTTACTATTACCAAAACGCCACAATCACAATAATATTGTCAGTTTATCAAACACTATATAAATATCTAACACAAAAAAATTTAATAGTATTTTTTACTGTTCATTGCACTGCCCTACAAAAAGCAGAGTGAAAATTCCGAACTTTTCGGCTGTTTTATTCCGAACTTTTAGGAATTTTCACACTGCAGATGTTAAAAAAGGACTAAAAGAATTTCTATATCATATTTCAAAAATATGGTGAGGGGAAGTCACCATTTCATAATGATCATCCAACAAAGAACCGTTAGAGAAAACTGTATGTCGTTGAGAACAGATGCCAGAACTACTATGTATATGGCCGAAAAGATGAAACTTCGGTGATAATTCAGTAACCAACAGAGCTTTGGCTGCGCTTGGATCCAGTCTTAATATAAATTTTGCCCATGCGGCTTAGTATAAATTAATTTTTACAATTTACTTATCATAAAATTACGTTATTTATTATATAGAAGGTTTTGCCATCTTTTGGCAATTTCTTATTAATTCTACGAATCTCAATATTTCTTTCCATACTTTTATATAATTAAATTTATTGTTCCGATAAATCTCTATACGATTGAAATTTTTAACCAAATGTTAAGGAATGTGAATTATTCAGTATGATTTCTTAAAATACCACCATACTGCCAAATTATTCATTTAATAATTATAACATTATCTATTAGCATTTTTTAATAAAATTTCATTAACTCCGAATAGATAGTGGAGAAAATTGGGTATAATTTCCTTGGACTTTTCGAAATAGAATTATTATGTTAAGAGCATTATGCGAAAAGCATAATTGAATTTGCATAATTGTGGAGAATTTGTTAATTTTGCAGTAATTAATGAATCATATATATGGAAAGACCTCGCAATCCGTTTATTTTGGGACATAGAATCAGCCGGCCATATTTCTGCGACCGTAAGCAGGAGGAGAAAACGCTCATCTCCAATGTCATAAACTGCAGGAATGTGGTTTTAATTTCTCCTCGACGCATGGGGAAGACATCACTCGTCTATGTGGCTCTCCATGATTCGGAGGAAATCGAGAAGGAGTATCTTACTTTCTTTTTCGATATCCTGCAGACCAATTCCCTCGCTGAATTCACTTTCCTTCTTGGAAAAGCAATATTCGACAAATTGAGCAGAAAGAGTGAATCCGGAATTCGTAAGTTTCTAGCAGCCCTGAAATCAATTAAAGGCACTTTCGGATTTGACCCATTTAGCGGAACTCCGACCTTCGATCTTCAACTTGGAGACCTCAGAAATCCGGAATATACTCTTGATGAAATATTTGCGTTTCTTGAAGGGAGCGAGCGACCTGTCATAGTCATAATAGACGAATTCCAGCAAATATCCAAGTATCCTGAGAAGAATGTTGAAGCACTCCTGCGTTCGCATATACAGCGGATGACAAATGCATCTTTTATCTTTGCAGGAAGTGAGAGAACCTTGCTGCAAGAAATGTTCATATCCTCAAAACGACCCTTCTTCAATAGTGCTGAAATAATGCACCTTGGTGCAATTCCTGAAGATATTTACGTTGATTTTGCCCAACGGTTATTTACGGAACGAAATAAGATATTGGAGGATGCACCGCTTAGATGGATATTCAAGTTATTTGATGGAAACACCTTCTATCTTCAGCGTACGATGAATGGAGCATTTGCCGACACGCCAGATGGAGGTATATGTGGAGAAGAAGAAGTGAAGAGATCGCTAAGAGGAATGCTGGCGTCAAATGAGGTGATTTATCGAGAGATTCTTTCCAACGTGACAGCGAGCCAGAAAGCTGTGATCTTGGCGATTGCAAAAGATAAAGTGGCAAAAAGTCCGACAAGCGGACAGTTTATTAACAAACACTCCTTGTCGTCGGCAAGCTCAGTGCAGAGTGCACTCGGAATCCTGCTTAAATCAGGACTTATCGTAAAAGAAGAAGATGGGTATAGACTTAATGATCCTTTGCTACGCATCTTCATCAACAATCTATATTCCATCCCTGAGTTTTAACTGTAAATATGAGTAATACACATCCATTGGTAGCAAATCGGGTGGCATTTCTTGTGATAGGATGTCTGGAGGCGGCTTGGGCACCATTGGTGCCTTACGTAAAGAGTGCTTTCTCTCTTGATGAGGAAACCCTTGGACTTCTTATGCTTTGCTCCGGTCTCGGCTCCATATGTGCATTGCCTGTTTCGGGATGGCTTTGTATGAAGTTTGGTGCAAAACCAGTGGTGTACTTCTCCAGTTTCCTGATGGCGTTAGCACTGTTGGCGATAAGTCTTATGGTGAATGTGTGGCTTACAGCGGGGATGCTTATGATATTTGGAGCATGCACTATTCTTATAGATGTAGCAGCCAATATAAATGGGGTTGCTATCGAACATCAGACAGGAAAACACCTGATGTCAGGATTTCATGGTGGCTATTCACTTGGCACTCTGATCGGCGCAGGAGTTATGAGTGTACTTTTCTCCTTAGGAATAGTTCCAGCATGGGCCGTGGCAATCAGCATGGTGCTGATTCTTGGAGCCATGATGGTATGCTGCCGTGGGCTTCTCAAAAAAGAAGATATTAAAAGTGCAAATGCACCGGCTGAAGCCAAATCGGAAGGTAGGAAACGATTCTCTATTCCTCCTATGGTGATAGTGATAGGATTGCTGTGCTTCATTATGTATGCTTCTGAAGGGGCTGTAATGGGTTGGTCGGCGATTTTCGTTAGCGAGAACAGAGGTGTAGACATTTCATCTGCAGGATTCTTTTACACTGCTTTCGCAATAACGATGACGGCAATGAGGTTTTTTGGAGATAAGATTGTAGACCGCTTGGGACAAAGACGTGTCGTGGTGTTTGGAGCGTTATCGGTAGCTATAGGTTTTATGATTATCATTTTGATTCCGAATATCATCACTACAGCAATCGGATTTGCACTTGTCGGGATGGGAGCAGCCAATATAGTGCCACAATTTATCTCTTTTGCATCGAGTATAAAAGGGATGGCCGTGCAAAATATCATCAGCATTGTGAATGCGCTTGGATATTCCGGCATATTGCTTGGGCCCGTTCTGATCGGATTTGTAGCCAAGCACTACGGGCTACACTCTTCCTTTGCCGGCATCGCCGTCTTCGCATTGGTGGTAGCCGTAGTCTCAGCTGCTACTTTAAAAAGAAGAACCTGACCATTGAGCTGGATCTTTTGAAGCAAGCATCAAAAGTTATGAGTCGGGGCCTAAATAAAACGTTGAGACTAAATTTTCATCAATCTTCCTCAAAATTGTCGCTGTAATGGCGGATTTTTGGATTATCGCGCCAACCGCCACCGAGGGCCTTGTAGATGTTGACGAGAGCTGTGTATTGATCGCGGATTGCATTTGAAAATGCAATCTGGGCATCAAAGTAGCTTCGCTGAGCATCAAGCACATCAATATAGTTGATCATTCCTGAACGGAACTGAAGCAAGGCGAGTTGCATATACTGTGCAGAAGCCTCGCGCAATTCTTTTGTACGCTTATACGATTCCTGAACATGATAATAGATATGAAGGATAGTGTTGACTTCCGTAAAAGCCTTCAACACAACGTCTTCATAGTCGAGGCGTGCCTCTTCGTATGCTGCAAGGGATGCCTTGTATTTCTTCTTACGTCTTCCAAAATCGATGAGAGGCCCAGCCAACGAACCAAAAACATCTGCATATGGCGATTTTAAGAAACTCGCAAGTCCATCATTTTCCAAACCAGGGAGTAAACTTATGCTAAAAGAGGGAAACCTGTCGGCATAAGCCATGCCGACATTGGCACGCGCGGCATTAAGCCTCTGCTCGGCGGCACGGATATCAGGACGACGCTTCAACAAGTCGGATGGCAAACCCGCAGGCAGCTGGTCAGGACCGATGAAAGTCTGAGGCAACTTCCCTATCTGATCTATATCATGTGGCACCTCCCCCATAAGCAATGTAAGCCTATCTCGTGTCTCAAACCACTTCTGCTCTAACTGCGGCACCATGGCGGCAGCCGATGAATATTCCACCAGTGTCTGATTATAGAGCATCTCGGATGTAAGACCTCCTTCAAAACGAAGTTTTGCTATCCTTACGGATTCCTCTCGAGTCTCCATAGTGCGTCGCACAATAGAGAGTTCGTTTTCCAAAGCCATCAACGTGTAATAAGCGTCAGCTGTCTCAGCAATGAGTTCCATTTTCAAAGCCCTGCTGTCTTCTTCGGTGGCATGAAATTCAGCCTCCGCTTGCCTTCTCGCCCATATCTGCGAACCCCAAAGGTTGATTTCCCACGATACCTGTATCTTTACACTATACGTAGGACTCTTGGACACACCTTTACCTCCATAATCAGAGATCTCATATTCAGCCGACACATCAAAACCGATCTCAGGAAGCAGATTGGTCTTGGAAATACCATAAAGCTGCCTAAGCTGCTCTAATCTCGCCTCTGACTTGAGGAGTTCGCGATTGTTAGTTACAACCTTCTCCAACAGAGAACATAGTGTGGAATCGGAATAAAACTTCCACCATTCAAGGTCGGCAAGACAGAGAGAATCGACATAGTCAATCTTGGAGAAATCACCATAATTGTGCACATAGGGTTCTTTCAGGTCTTTCACCCCAGAACAGGCTGACATCAATAACATCGCCAAAGCCAACAACGCACCAGCAGCCCTTTTCATTTTTTATCCTCCGACGGCATTGCCGATTTTTTCGAATTATTCTTGCCCTCAGCACCAAGCGGACTCACCTTTTCCCCATCAAATAGAAGATCAAACTTATCTGTAGCAACCATTTCTCCAGGAGCAAGACCACTCTTCACCACAATCCTCTTTCCCACAGGCGTACCTACCGAAACATTACGTTTTTCCACAATGCCATCAGCCGACACTACAAAAACATATTTCGCCCCATCTTCATCGCGCACGGCCACTACAGGCACAGTCATAGCCCCTTCCAAAACATCAAGAAGCACCTTGACCTTAGTCTTTTCTCCAGGAAGCAACCGACTCTCAGGATTTGGCATTTCAGCACGCACAGAAAACTTTCCGCTATTAGTGTCGACTACAGGATCTGCGAAATCAACAAGTCCACGATAGGGATACTCACTGCCATCGGCAAGAGTGATAGAGACATAAGATGGAAGCCTGTCAAGGCATTCCCCATCATTGCATCTGATATTGACGTTTCGATCCTTACTTTTCAGATACTCCAACGATGTCATGGAAAAATCAACCATAACGGTATCGCTCCTGACTATCGTGGCAAGCAAGGCACGTCCTCCGGGACCTACGAGAGCCCCGACATCCACCATTCTCTCTGATATATATCCAGAAATTGGAGCCACCACACGAGTGTATCCAAGAGTGATCTGAGCCTCCAACAGATCGACCTTGCATATCTCTACGTCGGATTCGGCACACTCCACTGCCGCTTCTGCATTGTCAAGATCAAGTTGAGAGGCCGCCTTTTGAGTATAAAGAGGGCGAATACGGTTCAAGTCGCGAGTAGCCTTATCTTTCAGGGCCTTGGCACGGTCAAGCTGAGCACGAGCGCGGTCTACCTGTGCCTGATAAAGTTTAGGGTCAATGATAAAAAGCGCTTGTCCCTTAGTGACGTAGGAACCTTCCTTGAAAAGCATTTTTTCAAGGATTCCCTCCACACGTGCAGTAACTTCCACAGACTGGCTTGCGCGAATCATTCCTTCATATTCTCCGTAGACATCAACACGTGAGGTATCAACCATAGCCACCATCACTTCCGGCAGCTGCCGTGGACCGACATCGACACCACGCTTCAACAGCCATACCGACAACACTACCACCACAAGCACCACAATAAGAAGAAAGCCCCATTTTGGCCAACGCCTATCATGTCCGGACTGAGCTATCAAACCATCAGACCTATCTTTCAGATTGCTCATATATCATTGAAGTTGTTTCGACTTATTTACGAATACAAAATTAACTAAAAAATATGAAAATAAAAAAATAAGTCGAAACAACTTCATTAAATCAAATTACGCATTATCCACCATACAAATACCGAAATCACCACCAAACGAATCACCCAAGGAGAATGGACCCTACCATATAGACGAGGGAATGACTCCCTGAAAAACTCCAAACAGGCCATGAGTCCTATCAAAGGAAGCATACACAAAGCATATGCATTAGCATGCCATGCAGAGCTTAAGTCGCCATGCATAAGTGCATGGGCCATACGTTGAGATCCACATCCGGGGCAGTCTGTGCCTGTGGCAACTTTCCAAATGCAACGTGGCATCCATCTGACTTCGACAGGGTCGAAACAGTAATAAGCGGTAGCCAATGCCACGACCATTAATCCAACCAGAAATGCTATAAAATACTTTTTACGCATTATTCATCTTTAGGCTCCATGCGGCTTTTACCTTACGATTGACAGCCATAATATTCACCACAATAACAATCAAAGCGAGTACTGTACCCGTCACAACAGCCCACACAAGACCATCAGATGCTATTCCTAATCCTTCAAGAGCTACAGCGTAGAACGACCGAAGCACTATCAACGACACAACCGACAGAATCCAAGCCACAGCGCATCCCATAAGAATCATCCTGCAATAAGGAGCACCCACTTCGCGAAGTGGAGCACCCAGCATCAGCAGACGATAAATCACTGAGCGATTCTTCTCCATAAGCAATGAGATGGAAAGCATCAATACAAATACCGAGAGCAGAGTGATCAATATGCCAACCGAAACCACTATTCCAATAACTACCTTAAGCAGATAAGCAGCGGAACTACCCGACTTATCACCCGCCACTTCAAGACCATTGTCTTTAAGATAATCGGCAATCGCCACATCGCCGGGGGATGACACATCAATTATCAAACGCGATGGCGAGACGGACCGGCCGTCTCCAAGCCTTGAATTGGCATAGTGCATGAAAGAATCAGGCACAAGCACTGTATTAAGGCGATTGCTGAAACCAACGATACGGCCTTCCAACGACATGGAACGGCTTCCGTCTTCACTGCGCATATAGAGCTTGAGTGGAATCCCGGTGAGGAGTTGCTCGCTGAGCTGTGGCAATCCGGCAGATCCGGCAAATCCAAAATTATAGAGTGCAAGGTAATCTTTCGGAATCATTACGGGGACAATGTTCTGCCCAGGCTCAAACTGCCAATCACTTCCTGGGATATCCACAAACGAGTCAGGCACTGACTCAAAGAACAATGCAGTCTCCATGCCCCTTCCTCCTTGGCTTACGGAAGCGTATACCCTGAAATCAGATGAGCTGAACTCCCCTATCCTCCTTACCCAAGGCTGAGCCTGCAAACCGGCTATATCTTCCGATGAGAAACGAGTGGCATCACGATTACCAAGAGTGCTTGCCGACGTCACTTTCTTGTTGATCACGAGATAATCGGTATTGACAAAGCTATCATTGTCATCCCATATGCCTCGCGCATCAATATAAAACATAACAGCTCCAGCCACAATGAGGAGTCCAATGAAATTGGACAATGCAAATCCTGCAAGGCGTGCCGGTGAAGTATTCTTTCTTAAAAGTTTCGAGATAAGACCCATCAGAGATTCAAATTTTCAGGATTTTCAATGAGGAGTGGATTACCAACAGAGAATGTAATAATGCCGGCTCCTTGACGCTCAGCTTCTTCCTCCACAATGCGGGCGGCAATGCGATTGTTGCGCTCATCGAGATGACTCACAGGTTCGTCAAGAAGTATGAAATCAAAGGGTTGGCAAAGGCTCCGTATGAGCGCCACACGCTGCTGCTGCCCAATGGATAGGCGTCCGGCCGGATAATCACGACGATCTGATATTCCGAGGCGTTCAAGCCAATTATCAATACGAGCCATATCAACGATTCCGGAAATCTCCGCTTTAAGCCTAATATTGTCGATGGCAGAAAGTTGGGGAAACAAAGCTAATTCCTGAGGAAGATAAGCCAAATGAGAGCGGCGAATATCCTGCCATCCGGCAATAGATAAAGAGCGACTGTCGAGGGTATCAAACATCAGGGTGCCTTCATAATCATTGCGGCTTCCCATGATAAATGCAGCAAGACTTGACTTTCCTCCCCCACTTGCAGACTCCACCAAGTATCTTCCACCTCTTCGGAAAACGACTTTCTTACGCCATATCTGAGAAGATGGCAACTCCTCCCGCATGAAAACATGCGGGAGGAGAGCTTCAAGTGTAATCTCTTCTATATGTGAAGTCATTGCGTGATAGCAGTAATAATTGCATCCACTCCGCCTTCTGCCTCAATATCGAGACGAAGACTTTTCTTGTCCATGCTCAACTTAGTGACAGTGGTGACATCACGTGCGATAAACCCGTCTGACACAATACCCATCCATGCACCTTTGAGTTTATCGGCAGCTTGAGAAGGAGTAATGTTGCCGGTGAAATCCTTGCTACCTAAAACAGCTGTCAATGTATCGCCATCGCGCGTAACGGTCAAACCAAACAAGTTCTGAAGCAATGAAGAAAGCTCAGCAAAATTCTTTCCAGTGGTCTGGATGCGAGCCTCAACCTCTTTTCCGTCGGGATTGGCACGCAGGGCTATCGTACCGTCAATAGATTCGAGCACACCGGTTATCGCGTCGGAATTCCCACCCATCATTGAGCCGGCAAGATCTGCAATCTTCTTTGTAAGCTTTGATGGCACACCAGCCGCGAAATAGATAGCACCACCTTTATCAAACGACTTAACGACCGAGGGATCTATCTTTTCTACAGGGAGGAGGAGTTCGGCCGGCTTCATGTCTGAGTTAAGCACGAAAGTGCTTGAAGTCAAAGTCTTATTCTTTATATCAGCATCGCCTGCCAAATACGCCATATCATTAAATATCAAAGAAGATGCAATCTTCATATAGCTTGCATTCGGTATCATTGCCAATGAGCGGTTGACATCTGCCACATAGGTCATTACCTTATCGCCATCCATAAGAAGCTTGGCGCCATCTGTGGAGACATACGACTGCTTTTCATTAAGTTGCTGATAATACTTGAGCTGCTCTATATCGGGAGTACCGGTGGTGCATTCCCAAAATTGATTGCCTATTACCGCAGTCTGACCAATGATCTTGGCACCATCTTCCTCCCTTACGTCTTTGCCGGAATTCTTCTGCATATAAGCCACGAACTTGTCTGGATCATTTAAAAGTCCCGTGATATAAGAGCGGGCTGCCGAGAAGAATACCACTGAGCTTATGGCCACTCCTGACTCACCATCACAGATTTCTTTCAAATCCTGCTTGTCTTTGGGCTTGATAGCCTGGCTTTCGTCAATGGTCTTCTGAAGCTCTTTTGACAGATTAATTTTTGCGCCATCAGTGCTACCACCAAGACGCTCTACAGCACTTGCGATGTTAACCACTACTACGCTTGACGCATCAGCAGGGACGGTACGCAACAAAGACAGAGCATCGTCGCTGGAACTTTTTGAACATCCTACTGCCAAAAGCAGCAGAGTCATGACAGTCAGAAGACTGCAGGTAATTTTCTTCATAATTCAGTTACGTTTAAGGTTTGAAATCATTGGATTCAGAGTCTTAGGAAAGTACCCATACGCAAGGCAGCCACCGCAGCCTCAGCGCCCTTGTTGCCAAGTTTGCCACCGGCACGGTCAAGGGCTTCCTGCAAGTCATTGACAGTCAAAACCCCAAAGATGACAGGCACATCTCCCTGACAATTGAGACGGCATATTCCATCAGCGGCCTGCGAACAGACATAGTCAAAGTGAGGAGTGTCACCGCGTATAACTGTTCCAATCGCAACGATAGCATTATATTTCTTGGGGCTCTTAATGATACGGGCAGAGGCATACACCAGCTCCACAGCTCCCGGCACACGATAACATTCCACCTGAGAATCTCTAAGGCCTGCTTTCTTAAAGACATCGAGTGCCCCGGCAAGCAGACGGTCGTTGACCTGGCTATTCCAATCAGCAGTCACCACAGCGACACGAAACTTTTCAGGCTCGCGAATCTCAGGAATTTCAAGAAGTGACCCTTCTGTGTTCAATATTGTCGACATAAAATTTATGATTTTTTATTACGTAGTGCGCTCAACCATGAAACCTTCATATTTTCCTGAAGTTTAATCATCTCCTTTAGCGTATGGATTTCTTGCTCAAGTTCAGACTCTGCAAGAGCTATAGCATGGGGAAGCACCGCATCAAGCAGTCGCTCTGCACGCGGACGCATCGATTTCACCCGGATCATGATCTCTGCCATTTCCACCGTCATCTTGATTTCTTTACGGTTGACCTTCCCGGTACGCTTCTTGGATATGCGTATGGCTTCCGAGAAGAACTTCATAGCCTCACGGTAGTCGCCAGATGAGGCAAGCAGTCTTCCGACATTACATAGGGAGTCTACAAGCCTGTCAGTTGCGCTTATAATGCCTGAATTGACCTTTTCAGTAAGTGCATCAACGTGAAGTTGTTGTCGGGCAAGCATATCTATAGTCTTCTTCTTTGATCGGAGAATACGGGTAGAAAGTTCCATGGCAAGGATGTGCAAGCGACCAAAACGATCCGGATTCTTAGTCAAAAGAGGATCTAGGACCTTGAAGAGGGCATCCAGTTCTTTTTCACTGCGCTTGAAATCTTTTAGTTCGAAATGTATCTCTGCGAGATCGAATATCAAAGCTACAAGAAGGGCCTTGAATTCCTCATTTTCATGGTCGCTAAAATCTTTGAGACGCTGAAGCGCACTTATGGTGCGTTCTAGTGCCTCCATATATTTTTCAGCCTCAAGGAGTCTGCTGATTTCCAAGCGAGTGGCAACTACATTGGCAAGCACTTCAGCTTCCGGGCTCTCTTTCCCAAAAGTCTCCATACGGATATGGACATCAATCTGATTCATCTTATATTATCTTTAAGTTTCGCAGGCGAATCTTAAGGAAAAAGTATTCGCTTGCGGAAGTTGAATGATTTGACATTAAATATATAGTTATAACAATCTAAAAGGAGAAAGGTATCAATCACATCCATTTCTTAAGACCTTCAGCAATGTGGTCTGGAATTGGTTTTGATTCTTTCGTAGCGAAGTCTACGCTTACCATCACAGACTCGCACATGGAGCAAATTTGCCCATTGGCAGTGTTGCGAAGTATCTGTTGAAGCACAAAGCTTCGCTCTCCTATCTTCTTGACGCGAGTGCGTACCTCCATCGGGTCGGTGAAATGAATCTGCTGCATAAAAGTGCAGTTGAGATTTACGATCACAGCCTCCACCCTGCTCCAATCCATAAGCTCACCACGCAGGGCATTATAAAATTCAGTCTTTCCCACATCGAAGAGAGCCAACTGCGCGTTATTATTGACATGGCCAAGCACATCTATGTCGTTAAACCTCAGCTGCAGCGGCACTGCATGTCTAAACGCGTCTGCATCCAAATGCTCCAATATATCGTTTGTTTTGCTCATATTTTATAGTTGTCAAGTTGTCAAGTTGTCAAGTTATTATCGGAATTGGATTTCTTTCACCACATCCTTTCCCAATATTTCATTGATCCCCTTTACTATCCTGCCTCGGCTCATATTGAGTTCCGAACGAAGCGAGGCATTGGAAGTGCCTATTGTCATTACCCCTTTCCTGACATATGGACGGCTACACATAGATGCTATATGAGTCCCCACTACCAAAGGAAAAGCATCGCAAGCCCTGACTTCATCAAGGCGCCCCTGCATGCTGCTCTTCTCAAGGCATTCGCGAAGCACATCGCCAATCGTCACTGCATCTCTACGTTCCACCCTTATCTAATGATAAATTATAAATGATGAATGATAAACTAATATTCTTTATGTCATTATGCCAAATTGTCTACCAGGAGGAGAGTGAATTGGCCATCTTTTACTGCGAAAAGTCGGCTTTCGCCATGGATAGCACCCAGGATTTCATCGAGATGCTCTCGATTGGTATCAGTAATGAATATTTGCCCAAATCCTTCATCGCTACTCACCATCTCCATGATTCTTCCGACACGGGTTGAGTCGAGCTTATCAAATATATCGTCAAGAAGCAAGATGGGAGTAAGCCCCGACACCTTCTTAAGATACTCGTAGATAGCAAGCCTAAGAGCAATCGTAAAAGTTTTCACTTGACCTTGACTTCCGAGACGTCGCATAGAATAATCGCCGAGACCTGTCAGGAGATCGTCGCGATGAACGCCTTTTGACGTGTATCCAAGCACCTGATCTTTTGCCCGGGTGCTGTCGAGCACCGATCGTAGGGTCTGATCATTAAGCACGCTGGAATATCTTATGGAGGCTTTTTCAGCATCGCCAGAAATTTCGGAATAGCGAGAGCGGAACACAGGAAGGATTTCCTCTACCCATGCCTTACGGGTAGAATGAATCACCGCAGCCGACTCTTCCATCGCAGTCTCTACAGACTCATAGAGAAGTTTGTCTTTGACGCCGGCACGCAGCATGCGATTGCGGCTGTCAATGCTCCGGTTGTAGCGAATAAGGTGTGAGAGGTAGGTCTTATCCGCTTGTGAAATAACCATATCCATGAGCTTACGACGTTCCTCTGCCGAACCACTTACTATGGAATGGTCGGCCGGAGTGACTGTGACGATCGGGAAGCGTCCGATATGCTCGGAGATACGCTGGTATTCTTTGCCATTGCACTTAAGAGTCTTACCTTTCCCTTTCACTATGCCGCAGCTCACATTCTCGGCGACCCCTGTGTCCATCATAAATGAGCCCTTCACCATCATCATCTCAGCACCATGTCGCGGCAGTGCGGATTCGGGAAGCGACTGCATAGGACGAGCAAGGCAAAGGAAGTGAATAGCTTCAAGCAAGTTGCTTTTCCCCATTCCATTCATACCCAACAAGCAGTTGACTCCCCCGGAAAATTCCAAGGAAGCCTCTTCAATATTCTTGAAGTTTACTATGTCGAGTTTGTCAATCCTCATGCGTTATCTTCTTTCTCACCGTAAGCAAGGTCGCCGGCATCGCCAAGACCGGGCACTATGTAGCTATGGGCATTGACTTCGGGATCGATTGCGGCACACCAGAGGGTAGTCTTGTCGTCGGGGAAACGCTCTTTCACGTATTCCACAGCACGCTCGGAGGCAATCACTGATGCAACATGCACTTTAGCCGGAGTTCCTTTTCGGAGAAGAGCCCGATAGCCAAGTTCCATTGATGTGCCAGTGGCAAGCATAGGATCTACCAAGATCAGTGTCTTTCCTTCCAATGATGGAGATGCCATATACTCAACAAGGACATCAAAGGTGTCGCCTTTCTCGTGATATTTTCTGTAGGCGCTGACAAATGCATTGCCGGCGTTGTCGAAGATCTGAAGGAAACCGTGATGGAACGGCAATCCGGCGCGGAGGATAGTGGCGACTACCACCTCTTCAGCCGGCTGCTTGCATACGCAATCCGCAAGCGGCGTCTTTACTGTGACATCATCATAGACTATACGCTTGGAGATTTCGTAAGCCATAAGCTGGCCAATACGGTCAAGATTAGTGCGAAACCGCATACGGTCGGTCTGTATATTTACGTCGCGGAGTTCGCGCATATATTGGCTAATCACCGATGGAGTGTCGGCAAAATTTATCACTTCCATTTGATTAAAGTTTAGGGTTTACAAATTTAACACTTTAAATTGGAAAAAAGAAATAATTGCATAATTTTTTTAGTCATCGTTCTTACACTGAGGCTGCAAAAGAGCAAGGAGAATAAAAAAGGCCTACGCAGAATGTCGGCAAGACACTCATACGTAAGCCTTCGGATATTTAGAGATGTGGATGTCATAACGTATATTTTTAATGCCCAGTCACCTATGGCCGGGAGAGTATAGGGCGCCGGATGCGGTCATGCCGGGGCCGTCAGGGTCGATACTCTAGTCAATGATCAACGATGAACGATCAACGATGAA
>CAYNEZ010000065.1:0-15794 GCA_964396365.1 uncultured Sangeribacter sp.
GTCTTGCCGGCTTTACGGACTATCATTTTTCTTGACTTGGGTGCTTCGGGATAGGTCCCTTCAGCATCGTAGATCGTCAACTCATCTTTAGCATCGTTCCAGGTCATTTTGATGCGGGTAAACTCTCCTTTTTCAAAATCGTAGGTTTCACCATCGTCATCATAAAGAGTAAACGCAGCATCTTTGCCTGGATAGATATCAATGGTAATAGGTTGTCCGGCAGAAGCGTCGGCAAATTCGGTTGGAGCTGTTGTTGGGATTATGCTTCCCGCTTTAACAAAGAGAGGAAGACGGTTGAGGGGAGCATCAGAAGATATTTTTTCACCCCCTACAAACTTCTTGCCGGTCCAGAAATCATACCAGTCAGAACCAGCAGGAAGGTATACATCTCTTGAGGCAACCCCCGGATCAGTCACAGGACATGCCATAACATCGCCAAACATATATTGGTCTTTTATATCATACACCTTTCTATCTTTCGGGAAGTCGAAAGCGAGAGGGCGAGCCATGCTGAATCCGCTACGGGTCTGGGCATCAGCCATACTGTAGATATAAGGGAGCATTGAATATCTGAGATTGATCATGTCAAGGATGGCATCGTAGTAAGGAGTTCCCTTATCGCCAAAATTCCAGATCTCACGCGGAGTCTCAGTGCCGTGGCTTCGCAAGATGGGAAGGAATGTGCCCCACTGGAACATACGGGTATAGAACTCTTTATAGGCGTCATCATTGACACCCTCCGGGAATTCACCTTTCCAAAACCATCTTGGACTTGTCTTGACAAAGAAACATCCTATATCCGTAGTCCAATAAGGGCTACCTGAAGCAAAATAGTTAATGCTTCCCGGGATCTGCTTCTTAAATGAATCCCAAGAAGCGTAAGTGTCGCCGTTCCAAGAAGCAGTAGCATATCTCTGCTGCCCGGCAAATGAGGAGCGCGTTAGGTTTACGACACGCTTCCTATCAGTAGCAGCACGCTGATGCTCATATATGCCTTTGGCATGATTTAGAGAATATAGACATGCACGCTCAGCACCTAATGCTTCTGAAAGGATTGCATCATTCAAAAGCCAACGTCTTTCGTGGTCATTCCAAGAATATGGAATACCATTTTCTGGTTCCGGGGTTTGATTCCAATCACCGTCAAGAGGCTCGCTGCTATCACACCACCAACAGTCGAAACCATTCGAGAAAAATTCATCATTGGCATATTGCCAATAGAGGTCGCGACCTTCAGGACTGAATGCATCATAAACAGAATGCTCAAGCATCAGACCCTTACTTCTGAAATCCTCTTCTTCGGGACAGTACTGCGGATTTGCCCATATACTTACCATAAGTTTTGCATTGTGAGCATGCACAGAGTCGGCAAGAGCCTTCGGATCCGGATAATAATCCCGGTTCATCTTCATATATCCCCAACCCTGTGGCCAGTAGTTCCAGTCCTGAACTATCACGTCGATAGGAACATGGCGACGGCGATACTCCTTAAGTGTATTGACAATGTCATCAGATGACACATATCTTTCCTTAGACTGGACATAACCAAACATATAGCGGGGCATCATAGCCACATTGCCGGTGAGATAGCGGTATCCTTCCACCACATTCTCCGGCATTGCGCCTTTGATAAAATAATAGTCAACAGTGTTGGCTGCTTCCATCTCGAGAGTCGTCTCAAAACCTGATGAGGTCTCCCCTATCTTCATACCTGAGCCTTTGTCCTTGCTGTCAAACTTCATGGAGCATCCTGCATCGAAAAGGAGTCCGTATCCTTCAGTAGAAACCATCATAGGGATGAAGATCTTCAGGTTGTGCTGAGTGAGGTAAAGAGTCTTGCCAAGAAGATTGACATAATCCTCCATCTGCTGTCCGAGACCGTATAAGGCTCCATTTGAAGACATGTCGAAGGTAATGGCAAACCTCTGTTTCATGCCAAGAGTGTCACGTCTTAAAATGTCTTTAACAGTCACTTTGCCATTAGCGGTCTCTTCCATATGGGCAGAAGCTTCATCATAGATTATCTTTTCTTGTGCGACTTTTTCAAACTTACGAGGGACATTGACAGATTCGCGAAGAAGAATACGCTTTTCAATAGGGTCGATGAAAGTCACTCCCCCCTTGGAGTCAACAGAGACCTCAAGCGAGTCAGAACGATAAATAGTCATTGAGCCTGATTTCGATTCATTTACTTTGACTTCGGTCTTGGGATATACACAAACTCCGGTGGCATTGTCAGTGAGAGTGCCATCGGGGGTCCATCTTACTCTGACTATTGTCGGGGTTACAAAGTCGATATTTGGGAGTTGCGCAAAGACACCCAAAGAAAAAAGAGAGAAGATAAAAAGAAGAAGCTTTTGCATGAATTAAAAAAATATAATATAAGGGCGCACGAGCCGTGCGTCCTTACAAGGTTGCCGGAATAACTATAATAGAATGCATGGAGAGCATGCTTTTATACTATGCGTTGCCTCCACCATCGATGGTTTGGATTTTCCCGTTTTCGTCGAATGTCAGTTCGCAGACTTTGAGACTACGAAGCCATGATTTGCCACCGGAGGGAACACTGTCGTGATGGAAGAGATACCATTTGCCATCATACTCGATGATGCTATGGTGAGTGGTCCAACCCACAACCGGAGTGAGTATTTCACCTTGATATACGAAAGGACCATAGGGGTTGTCGCCTACTGCATAGCAGAGAAGATGGCTGTCGCCTGTAGAGTAAGAGAAGTAGTATTTACCATTCTGCTTGTGAACCCATGAAGCTTCGAAGAAACGATGTGGATCATTAGCCTTGAGTGGCTCGCCATTTTCGTCTACTACCTGAATAGGACGAGGCTCCTCTGCAAACTGCAGCATGTCCTTGCTCAAACGCACACAGCGGCTTGGGAGCGATGGCTCATCGCCTTCCGGGAGATAAGGGATTTCAAGAGCCTTATTGTCTTTATAGCGTTGTAGTTGTCCACCCCATAGACCACCGAAATACATGTAATATTCATCACCATCCTTTAGCACGCACATATCAATGGAGTAGCTGCCACGGATTGGATCAGGCTGAGGAATGAACGGACCTTCAGGACGATCGCCAATAGCTACGCCGACACGGAAAATGTCGTTTTTATCTTTAAGCGGGAAGTAAAGGTAGTATTTGCCATCTTTCTCTGCGATGTCACAGTCCCAAAGTTGACGTCCAGCCCATGGGATATCAGCTATGTCAAGGGCTTTGCCATGATCGGTCACTTTGCCAGTCATCGGATCACCATCGATGGAAAGAACATGCATGTCTTTCATCACGTATTGATCGCCGTTGTCATTTTCAACGTTTTCACACTCCCAATCGTGAGAAGGATAGATGTAGATCTTGCCATTGAAGATATGAACACTGGGATCTGCCATATAGTCGGCAGGGAAAAGATATCGTTTTTCTGGGGTTTGCATAGGAAAAAGATTAGATATTAATTATTAAAGATGTAATGCTTAGTTTTCGAGTTCCTTTTGCATGAAGGGTTTCATGCGGTATTGGCGGTCGAAGAGAAGAGGATAGTCGGTACGCCCCGGGATAGGGAAGCCGTTTTTCCATGACATTGCGTCGGTAGTGCCCCACCAAGTGACACGTGAGATCTTGTCTGCATGTTTCTTATAAAGAGCAATTACCTGTGCCATCCTGTCGTTCCACTCTTTACTGACTTCTTCGGGAAGGCCATCCGGATAAACGTTGAATTTCTTCATTGCCTCACGACGTTCTTCCGGTTTCATTCTGAAAATAGAACCTATGTCAGCTCCCATTTGAACTGTCGGGAGTGCTGACATGTCGAGTTCGGTGATCATGACGTCGCAACCGGTGCCAGCAAATGCCACGATGCTTTTCTCATATTCATCCATTTCAGGATAGTCCATACCAATATGGCTCTGCATCCCGATGCCATCAATGCGAAGGCCACGCTGCTTAAGACCATTGACAAGCTTGACATAAGCTTCCCTTTTGCCGGGGAGGAACATTGAGAAGTCGTTGATATACAGTTCAGCATCCGGATCAGCTTCATGGGCATACTGGAAAGCAATGGGAATAAACTCTTCGCCAAGTATCCGATAGAAAGGAGATTTGCGGTAGCTTCCATCGTCTTCAATTGCCTCGTTGACCACATCCCAGCCTTTGATCTTACCCTTATAGCGACCTACGACAGCATAAATATGATCTTTCATTCGCTGCTTCAAGACTTCCGGACTGACATCGTTTCCCTCCTTATCCTTTGCAAACCAAGGAGCAAGTTGGGAGTGCCAGACCAAGGCGTGACCGATGATTGCCATATTTCGATCTTCACCATATTTGACAAATTTATCTGCGTCATCCCAGAAAAATTCACCTTCTTTTGGCTGAATCTCACCATTTTTCATACAGTTTTCAGCTACAATGGAATTGAAGTGAAGACTGACGATAGAATCTGCTTTAGAGTCTTGTCCATTAACATGGCGTACCGGGATAGCAGCACCTATAAGGAAATCGTTCTTGAAGTGGTCTTTGACGGTCTTGATGGAGTTGTCAGCAGCAGAAGAAGACAATGATATCAGCAGCGATGATAATATTAACGATTTTTTTATCATAATAATTGGTCTATAAATCTTTTTAATCTTATGAGATAAAAGAATTATAAGTTATAATGTTAATTATTTATGATTTTCTGCATGAAAGGCTTGAGATTGTAGTCGCGGTCGAAAGGAAGTGGGTAATCGGTGCGTCCATTAATTGGCCAGTCGTTGCGCCAAGACATCCCATCATGAGTGCCCCACCATGTGACACGCGAGATCTTGTCGGCATTTTTCTTATAGAAAGCCATCACGTCTGCAGCACGTTTGTTCCATTCCTTCTCTCTTTCTTCCGACAGACCATTAGGGAATGGATTGAGTTCTTCAGTCAACTCAAAGTTAGCCTCTGTATTGGCACCCTGGATCACAAACGGAAGGGCCGAGATATCAAGTTCGGTGATCATCAATTGCACTCCGGTCTCAGAAATAGCATCTATTGTCTTCTGATATTCTTCAAAATCCGGATCATCACTTTCATATCCGATATGGCTCTGGATTCCCATTCCATCTATACGGATGCCGCGCTGCTTAAGATCATTGATAATCTGCACGTATTTATCTCGTTTAGGAGCCTTGAACATCGAATAATCATTTAGATACAGTTCCGCATTCGGATCAGCCTCGTGTGCATATTCAAAAGCAAGTGGAAGGAATTCCTCTCCAAGAATATCGTAGAATGGAGTATGACGCCAGCTTCCGTCGTCTTCAATGCACTCATTGACTACATCCCAGCCTTTGATCTTTCCTTTATAGCGGTTCATTATGGTCTGGATATGGTCTTTCATTCGTGCTTTCATCTCCTCTTTATCCACATAATTCCCGTTTTCATCATAAGGGAACCATGGAGAAAGTTGTGAATGCCAAATCAAGCAATGTCCTATTACAGCCATATTATGATCCCGACCATATTTCACATAGGCATCTGCCTCATCCCAAAAATATCTGTCTTTCTCAGGATGGATCTCCATGCTCTTCATGCAGTTTTCAGGCACGATGGAATTATAGTGTAGAGCCACTATTGAGTCAGCCTTGGGATCCTCCCCCATAAGAAGTGGAACATCTATTGCAGCTCCAATGAGAAAATCATCCTTGAAATGGTCTTTAATCGTAGCCGGAGCCTGTTCTTCTTTTGAGGAAGAACAGGCGGCAGCCAAGACAGCTATTGCGAAAGAATAAAATATTTTTTTCATAATTGTCTTAATATAATTCTTATATGATTTAATCTATAAGTCATATAAGATTTATAACAGATAATTTAATGGCGGGATACTTATTGATTGTGGCGAGCTTCAATTTCCCGATTGATTTCGTCAATGCGCTGATCGGTGAGTTCGTAACGGGAGATGATGAACATGGCGAGAATGAGGAGAATGGCAGGAATGATAGCCACAAGCCAAAGAATACCCTGTTGAGCGAATACGGTTTGCTCGAGAGCTGAACTGTCAAAGCCTACGAATGCAAGCACGAGACCGGGAACAACACCGCCAAGAGCCATACCGGCCTTGTAGAAGATCCCCGTTAGTGCATTCACGATGCCTGAAATACGACGACCATGCACATATTCACCGTAAGAGATAACTTCAGGGACAAGAGCCCACATGTAGCCGGTAGCAACAATCACACCAGTAGATTTAATGAACTGGGCAATATAGACGAGCCACATATGCTTTAGGAAAGGAATGACAGACACAATATAGAGCATCGTCATACCCACAATAGCAGTGACAAGGAATATATTGAACATGCCTTTCTTGCCTACCATCTTCTTGATTGAAGGAATCATAGGCATGAAAATGAATGCTGGTATAGAACCGAGTCCCATAAATATTGATAATTCGGTGGCATTGCCATGCATGTTATAATTGATGTAGTATGCACCGGCAGCATTGCCAATAGCCATCATCGCAAAAGCAGTGATGAAGAAGAATGCAAGGATACGGAGTGGACGGTTGTGTACGAATTCCATCCAAAGGTCAGAAACTTTTACGTTTTCAGTTTCAGCCTTGTCCATCACCACTTTTTCTTTACACTGGAAGAAACAGAAAAAGAGGAGAGCGAGTCCAATAAGACCATATATGGTCATTGTTGTCAACCAAGCAGAGTCATTTGTAGACAGGTCTTCCATCTCTGTCTGATCAAACAATTTAAGAACGATTGGAATACCCATACCTACTGCAAGACCACCGACGTTAGCCATAAACATGCGGACAGAAGTCAGTTTTGTAATCTCAGCAGTGTCACGGGTTAAAGATGCATTAAGGGCACCGTAAGGGACATTAACAAGTGTATAGCACATCGAAAGTCCGACATAGGTGATATATGCATAGAGGAGAGAACCGGAGAAGCCATTCCAAAAACAAAGGATCGCAAAACCAGTCAGAGGAATACCTCCAAAAATAAGATAAGTGCGATACTTACCGGGTTTCGGATCATGCTTATCTACAAAAGTACCTACCAATGGGTCCCAAATAACGTCAATAATTCTGACGATAAGGAACATCACGGCTGCGACAGCAGGGTCAAGTCCGTAGACATTTGTGTAGAAAAACAGCAGATACATGCTGATAGTCTGATAGATCAGGTTCTGGGCAAGGTCACCAGAACCAAAGCCAATGCATTTTAGCATCGAGACCTTGTAGAATCCTTTGGATTCGAGGTTGTTTCCGGTATTGATAGGTTCCATTTTGGGTTAGTGTTTATGGAGTTATTCTTTAATTTTTTTAAGATCTATAAGTCTTATGAAATATATAATTTACTTTTGGAATGATTAGTATTGAAGGAGTGTGGCGCCGTTTTTGGGAACTGAGAGTTTTATTTTCCCTTTTTTGTTGGGTTTGACTTTCTTGAGTGAGCCGTTGAGATCTTTATCATCGCTATACATAGAAATTTCTTTGCCAGCGAGATATCCGGGAAGATCTATTTCAGCATTAAGGGGAGTCTCTTCAGCATTGATGGCAGCCACATACCAGTTGTCGCCACTTCTGCGCGCCATTATGATGTATTTGCCGGGATATCCGTCAATGAATTTAACTTCATCCCAGGTAGTGGGTACAGCCTTCATAAAATCTACAGCCCAAGCCGGTGCATCTTCAAGATTATTAGGAGCCATTGCAAAGTGCTGCACAGGGCTTTGGAAAAGGACTGCAGTAGCAAGAGCAAAAACATCACTTGTCATGCGCTTTGAGCCATGAGCATTGTCAGCTGAATAGAATTTGTTGAGAGTGCTTCCTCCGAAATCCATACTTCCCACTGTGTTACGGATAAAGGGATGAGTCGCAGCATTCTTAGCTTCAGCATCGCACATTCCCTGAGAAAAATGGAGGTTTTCACTTGCAAGCACCGCCTCTGCAGCTGCAAAGTTGGGATACATACGATCCCATCCACGAGGTAAGGTGCAACCATGGAATATCACGAGAATTCCGTAATCGTTAGCATCGGCAAGAATATCATGGTAAAGACGCATTGTCTCCTGCTTATCCCCACCGAAAAAGTCAACTTTAATGCCACGGATACCATTTTTCTGCATCCACTTCATGTCTTTTCGACGCTTTACAATGTCGTTCATCACACCACGTGGTCCCTGAGGAGCATCATTCCAGGAGCCATTAGAGTTGTACCATAGATACAGATCGACACCTTTCTCCTTTCCATATGCAGCGAGCTTTTCTATACCTTCATATCCAATTTGGCTATCCCACAGAGCATCAACAAGCACTGTATCCCAGCCCATAGCGGCTGAAAAATCAATATATTTTTTCTGCTCTTCAAAGTTACAGCTCGGATCCATTTTGATAATCCAGCTCCAGCTCCCCTTTCCATAATCATATTCTTTGGAGGGTTCATAAAGCTGAGACACGACATCAAAAGGTATTGTAGTCTCCACAATTGGAGCAAGACTTTCGCCTATGGTTATGGTGCGCCAAGGAGTTCCGTCGGGAAGTGCAATCTGAGCGCCGGTCGACCCGTAGCCATTTAATTCAGCAGGCATGGCATATGCAATCTCATAGGCATTTCCTTCTTTATTAGCAAGGTGAGAAGCTACATAGTCTCCGGCCAGACCAGTCTCAGAAATGAGAGTCCACCCATTATCACCATTTTTGAAAAGACAGGGGAATGTATAGCCATTGCCCCAGCCATTTTTCCCCATAGTGTCATCGAGATCGTAATTGGTCTCATAGCTCGGGGCTGTACGGGCAAATCCTGTCATTGGTTGCATCTGCGGGCAGAGGAAAGTTGTTGTTCCATCCGGCATCACAAAACCGGTGGCTTCACTTTCAACTACGCAACAAAGAGTCTCCTTCTGAGGCCACATATTATATCGGAAAGCGACATTATTGTCGCTGACTTCCATTTGAAGATCGAAGACAGGAACGCCATCTTCACGGCAGAAAGTAAAATCGCAAGTATTCGCATCATAGTTCACCTTGCTGCTCTTAATGTTATTAAGAGAGTAGGAATCTGTGCGCTTTGCCGGATGCACTTTTCCGATATTCAGTCCTGCAGTGAAATCTCCTATGTTGGTGACAAGTCCGAGTGGGGATGGAAGAAGGAAGTCTTTTCCGTCATATTTGACAGAATATGTGGGCATCAGTCCTTCGTCGGAGACTGTCACGACTGTCTTGCCGTCAGGACTCTTTACTTCGTAAGAATCGGCGAACATTGGGATTGCGCCGAGTGCTATAAGTGATAGTATCAGTTGTCTTTTCATTTTGGGTTATTGTTGTTTGTCAAAGCAAGGCATACGCATAAGTCGGGTGTCCTTACCTGGTTATTTTGAGGGTTGCTGAGAGTAGGGGTTGGTGTTTGTTGCAAACACCTGTTTGATGTGAATGGGATTGTTGCCATTGCCCCAGAAACCAACTCTGTACACATTTGCTGTGTTGAGGGGAACAATTCCAGTCTCAAGATTTTTCATCATACCGTTGAGTTCAGCCACAATAAGTTTTCCTCCATTGAAAGCTGATGAATAAGGCACATTCCAATAGTCTTGGGTATCAAACACTCTGAACTGAACATTATCGATGTCTTTTTCATCAAGTTCAGCTACAAGATATTTGTATCCAGAAAGATCAATAGGCTCTTGAAATTCCCAGCCGCCAAAACCCCATTGTCCACCTTTGAAAACACCGGTTTCTGCATCAAACGAACCGTCAGCATAAATGGCAGGATTAAAATTGCTCAGCTCAAACAAGAAGTCTCCTTCAGAAGGCGTAGGAGTCGGAATGAAGATTTTCTCATCTGAATATGCCACTACCGGATCTGTAATACCCATCGTGCGTAGCATCTCGGTAGCATAGCGGCAACCAAGCAGCCGGTAAGCATGTGCAGTAAAGTGAAGTCCATCCCCTTTCTGAGGTAGGTCGGCAGCAGAAACATAATGAGCCATCTTGAAATCTTCGGGAACATTGCTGATAATGGAATTCATCGAACCGCAAACGCCACCCATCTCAGATGTCACGACCTCACCTGCAAGCAGCGGAATGGAGTTTGGCTCAAGACTTAGATCAGAGAGCAAATCATCATAGACCTTACGAACTTTGGTCCACCACTGAGGGTCACCGGTGTTGGATTCTCCCTGATGTAGCAGTATCCCCTTTATGACCCCATCTTCCTGCGCTTTTTTCGCGCATTCAAGCAGTCGCGCATAAGGAACATTGTCATATGCCTTCATGAAATTTCTGAACCAGTCCGCTTCGCTCGCAAGAGTAGCAGGATCGTAATTCTTGTCAAGATGCTCTATCTTGCAGCCACCTATCGCAACAGGCACCACTCCTACCTTCACATTCTCCGGAAGATTGTCTATCATTGTGCGTCCGAAGTAATCCATTGGAGTAAGACCGGTGTATTCTCTCACGAGCGGCGGAATAGCCACATACCACTCCCCTTGCTTACGCTCAGGATTTTGAAAGTCTACACAAGCCATCATCTGGAAACGCTCCGGAACGTTCTGACGATCCATAGGCTCTACCTGAGCATTACCTTCCATATTAGACTGTCCAAGACAGAGATAAATATGAAAGTTAGGGTCAGTCGCTTGCATCGACATTGTCGATGCAAGGGCAACCGAGCCTAACATTATTGATTTCAGGAATTTCATTTTAGTCAATTCTATTTTCGGAATTTTCCGGATTATTTGGTATTAATACAAAGCTATTATTTGACGAGGATCTTTTTGCCATCGACTATGTAGAGTCCGGGGAGTACAACATCAGAGAGGGCAGATGCTACTCGGATACCCTGCAGGTTGTAGACACCCTTATCTGAATTTTCGGATGCCAGAACTTCTACACTATCATAAGGATTGTTGTTGGTGGCAAAGACATGCTTGATATGAATCGGAGAATTTCCATAACACCAAAAACCAACTCTATAGACTTCAGAAGTATTGAGCGGAGTGATTCCTGAAGGGAGATTCTTCATCATACCATCAAGTTCACTGACCACGATAACTCCACCGCCAAATTTAGCACTATAGGGTTCTTCCCAATAACTTGCAGTGTCAAACACCCGAAGTTCCAGGCCATTCTTCTCTGGTTCGTTAAGTTCAGCAACCAAATATTTATATCCTGAGAGATCAATTGGCGGATTATATTCCCATCCTCCGAAGCCCCATTGACCTCCGATAAAAACACCTGTTTCTGTATTAAAAGTTCCTTTTTCCCAAATAGTCGGGTTGAACGTATTCAGATCAAATACAAAATCTCCTTCAGCCGGGTCAGGATGAGGCACTTCAGGAATTTCTTCAGAATAAGACACCTTCGGATCTGTTATTCCCATAGTCTCAAGCATAGCTGTAGCATAGCGGCATCCTATGACCCTATAGCTATGCGCAGTGAAATGCAATCCATCCCCTTTTTGCTCAAGGTTGGCAGAGGATACAACCTTTGCCATGGGAATAGTTTTCGGGAGTTTTGCGATGACAGAATTGTGCATACCACAGTAGCCTCCCATTTCTGATCTTACAGTCTCTCCAACAAGAAGAGGAATAGAGTTTGGTTCGAGGTCAAGGTCAGAAAGAATATCATCATAAATTTTCTTAACTTTATTGACCCAATCAGACTGACCATTATTGGATTCACCTTGATGAAGGAGAATGCCCTTGATCACACCATCTTCCTGAGCTTTCTTAGCACACTCAATAAGACGATTATAGGGCGAGTTGTCATATTCCTTCATATAGTTTTTATACCAACCGTCCTTTTTATCAAGGGCTACCAGGTCAATATCCTTATCAAGGTCTTCGATCGGAGCCCCACCTACTGCAACGTTGATCACGCCAATCTTGACATCTTCCGGGAGATTCTCAACCATAGTACGTCCGAACCAGTCGGCTGGCGTCAAGCCCGTATATTCACGGCAGAGTGGAGGCATGGCTTCATACCACTCCCCCATTGATCTTTTTGGGTTGCTGAAGTTGACAGCAGCCATCATCTTAAAACGTTCTGGGATATCTTTCTTGTCGATAGTCTCGACAAGGGCATTTCCTTCCATATTTGACTGACCATAGCAGAGATAAATGTGGAAGTTAGGGTCTTGGGCACTCATGCTAATAGCTGAAGCTATTACGGCAGAGCCTATTAGTATTGATTTTTTGAAAATATTCATTATTTTTAAAATTATGTCGAACCTGTCGGACGAGTCGGACTGGTCCGACTCGTCCGACAAGATTAATTATTTGCGAATTTTTTTACCGTTGACGATGTAAATGCCGTGGGCGGAGACTTCGGAGAGGGAGGAGGCTACGCGTATGCCCTGGAGATTATAGACTGCGCCATCGGAAATTGGATCAATAGACACTGACTCAACTGCAGTGGCATTGGGATCGTTGGAAGGGAAGATGTTCTTCACTTTGAACTTATGACCACCATATGTCCAGAATCCTACAATGTAGATGTGAGAGGGATCGACAGATCGTTTCTCATTTGACTTCATATTCTTAAGATCCACCACAACTCTTGATTTGCCACCAAAATCAATCATATAAGGATCGGTCCAATAATTGTCTTTGTCAAATAGACGCAGCGACAATCCACCACCGGGATTTTCCACCTCGCAGATAAGATAATCATAATCGGAAAGATCAAGGCCACTTCCGTATTTCCACCCGGCAAAGCCATATTGACCGGTTGTAATCTCTCCGGTTTCTTCATTAAATGTACCGTTTTCCCAGATAGAAGGATTAAAGTATCCATTGAGCAACGGGAATGGAGTGGAGACAAATTTCAATGATTTAGTCTCGCTTTTGCCATCAATTGTATAGGATATATCGCATGTGGTCTGACCGGGACGTAATGCAGTGAATGAGCCATTGTCCCAACTCAACACATCGGGATCAGCTATGCTTACTTCAATATCGCCATTTATATTGAAGTCAAAACCTAATCCACGATCAGCTATCAAAGCTGCTCCTTTTGAACTTCCTGTCTGAATCACTGTCTCATCTGAAGACTCGATGCCTCGTGGAGAGAAATAGAGACCAACATTCTTCACAGCCGGCAATTCGAACCCGGCATACTCTTCATACCAATGATATGTAGACCAAATGCAACCTTCCGGGTCATTATACATTGTGTAATTTCCCTCAGAACCTGCTTTTCCATCAAATCTGGCAAGCAATTCCGGACCGGTAAAAATCATCCAGCTGACATTGCCAGTGCGGTCGGCAAGGAGCTTGAAATTAGCGCCAAAGCCTTGCCCGAGCATCTGTCCGGTGATACTCTTACCCCATGAAGACTGATATTTTGAAGGGAGCCAGTCCATCTCTGTGACAAGCATCGGAGCAATTTCAGCACAGGGTTCAATCTGATTCTTCCATCCGGCAGCGAAGGAATCATAGCCGCCACCATAGTTGCCGCCAAGCTCATGGCTTGGTTCGATGGCATCGCTGCCATACCATCCGGGATATACATGGACTGCATATCCGATATTCTTACCCTTTATTGGATATTTTGCAAAGCCGGCATACTGAGACTGATATGCTGTGCCCGGAACCCAAAGGATATTATTGCAACCACATTGCCGCATAATGTCGACAATTTCCTGAAAGAATTGCGTAAGTGCCTCATTGCAAGCATCTGAACCGGCACCATAATTTCCGTCGGTACCTTTAATCTGAACGGGTTCGTTTGCAAGTTCAAACATTATATGAGGATTGTCAGTGAGAGCTTTCTGTTGTGCTACATATCCCCAAACTCTTTTGAGGTAGTTATGGTATTCTCCACCGACTTCAATTTTCTCCGGACACACGCCCGGTGGACGCATCACGACATAAAGACCTTTTGAAACAGCATATTCCGCCATAGGGATAAACACCTCGCTAAGATATTTACGAAATCTGCTTAACTCAAATGCAGATATATCGTTCTCTCCACTTGTCCATACTCCCGGAGTATTGCTCCAGTATGGATCCATATGCATACGTATATATGTCATCTTCCAGCCAGCATCCATAATGCCGTCAAGAATACCTTTATTGTATTTCAGACATTCGTTTACGTTGTAATTATTCCACTTGCTGCCCATTTCGTTAAACCATGGACTGTAGGTCTGTCCAAAACCGTGGAGATTCACTTTGTTGCCATCTTCGTCCATGAGCCATCGCCCTTCGACATGAAGCTTTGGCATTGGCATTCCGGGCCAAGACATGGCTGGGAGTATGCACAATAGCAGGATTAGAGAAGTAAGTATTCTTTTCATTGTTGTTAAAGTTATCTGAGTTATCAGAGATATTAGAGTTTTCAGAGTCCTAAAATAATCCGAAATTTTGTTATAAATTCAAAATTCAAAATTATTTTATAAAGAGGAGAGGGATAAATTCGTTGAGGGAGCGACGCCAGGTAAGCCATTCGTGGTGAGTACCCGGAGATTCGTAATAAATATTGTTGATGCCGGCATAAGTAAGAGCTTTACAGATGGAGGGAGCTCCAAAATTTTCCTCCGATCCCATGCTCAAGAAAAGCACCTTCACTTTATCGTTGAAAGCCTTGGGATCTTTGAAAATTCCGTTATAGGCATTTTCAATACCACCTTGTAAGAAAAACAAGGCACCGCTGAAACTGCCTATGTGAGAAAATTTGTCGAGGTTTGCGAGAGTTATATCGAATGTTTCCTTGCCACCCCATGAAAGTCCAGCCATAGCACGGTTTTCACGGTCAGTCTTGACACGGAATGTGTTTTCAATGTAAGGAATCAGGTCATTAAGCATTACTGGAGTAAAAGAAGCACCAAACTCTTGCATGGTCTCCCCTTGACGTGACCCGAAAATATGGCTGCAGTTGCCATTGTCCATCACCACTACCATAGGAACAGCCTTTCCTGCGGCAATGGCATTATCGAGGATATTGGCCATAAAACCTTGTTCATGCCATCCTCGTTCATCTTCGCCCATACCATGCTGCAAATATAGCACCGGGTATTTGGCGTCAGGATTCTTCTCATATTCAGCCGGAGTGTAGACATAGCATCTGCGCTCACGACCTTCTGTGTCAGAATAATACTTGCATTCCCTCACCTGACCATGAGGAACGTCCTTATTAAATGTATAATAGGCGGCAGTAGCAGCATCTTCCGGGATCTCTATACCCGACATCTGGCGTCCGCAGCCATAAAAAGTTTCAGAAGCCGGGTCATTCACGTTGACACCGTCTACAAGGAGAGCGTAATAATGGAAACCCTTCACAAGAGGATCAGTAGTAACCGTCCAATCGCCATTTTCATCCTTAGTCATATCATATTTCTTGCTGCAAATGTCGACCTTAACGTCCTTAGCTTCCGGTGCATGCAGTTTGAATGTAGCCCGGGAGTCTGATGCTACACAAGGATATTCGGCTTCAGGAACATTCGTAGAAGCTGATGATATAACAGCGGAATTAGCGACAAAGGCAGATGAAATGCCTAAAAAAGCGATTACAGCAGGCAGTGTGAAGTATTTCATGATCTTGAATTATTGAAAAAAGAACCCGGGGCGGGGTAATCCCGCCCCGGGAGGATTATAACGTATCAATAAGATTATTTCTTGATAACCTTCTTACCGTTGGAGATGTAGAGACCGGGAACAGTCACATCGTTGATAGAGTTAGCAACCTTAACACCCTGGAGGTTGTAAACGCCAGCAGGAACAACAACTACTGCAGGAGCAACTTCGATCTCTTCAACAGCATCCGGATCAGAAGCTGCAGGAAGGAGAGCCTCAACTACAACATTGTTGA
>CAYNEZ010000066.1:0-10984 GCA_964396365.1 uncultured Sangeribacter sp.
AAGAATTTCCGAAAGTTCAGTTCGAAACAGGCCTCCCTGCTACAGCATTAGCTGCGGGAGACGACTTCGAGTATGAAGGTATTTGGTATACTGTGCTTGATGAGGAGGCAAAGACTTGCCGTACAAGAGAAGGAGTGCCGAATGAAGATTGGACACAAATGATCGGAGGAAATAGTAGTGTTGAAGGATACATAACAATACCGCCAACTGTTTCCGATGGTATGTTTGAATACACCGTGGAAGAAATTGGTAATGGTAGTTTTGGTTTATGTTTCGGGCTTACTGGCATTCAAATTCCTGAAACTGTCACAAGAATAAGCGATGGTGCATTCAATAGAGCAACGGCACTGGAAATAGCCATATTACCCGAATCTTTGAAAGAAATCCGTCCATACGCTTTTACGGATTGTTCGAAATTGAGAAACATAAATTTGCCCATGTCACTTCAATCTATTGAGCAATATATGTTTTATGGGTGTATATCTCTCACTTCTATTAACATTCCAGACAATTTGACACATATCAAAAGTTTTGCATTTAACAATTGTGAATCTTTGACAGCCATATCATTGCCTTCAACTATTGAGAATATTGAAGGAAATGTATTTGCAGGGTGTAATGCTCTTATGAATATTTCCTATCAAGCAGTCTCCCCGATATCACTACTGGAAAATATATTTGATATGAAATTATATGAGACTGCAACTCTCAATATGCCTAATGCTTTGCTCGCTGATATTCAGGCAACAGTGCCATGGAATAAGTTTACGCATATCAAGGCTAAAGACGGTATGAAGAATCTCTATGAGAATGTCATAGCAGAGATGTATCCTGGCTTAAATCAACTGGTAGCTTGGGGGAACGGAATTTCGGTAGAAATTTCGATGGATGAGAAAGGTGGGGAATGTCTGAAGATCACCAATACAGAGGAAGATACACCATGGAGTTCACAACTTGCATATGAAAATATGTATGAGATTGGTGAGACATATTATTTTACGTTTGACGTTAAGGGAGATTATGGAATTATTACTTCAGATTTTCAAAACCTCAGTACCTATACATTCTGTGGAAGCTGTAATGATTTTGAGATAAACTCGGAATGGACTACCGTCACAATCAGTGGAAAGCCAGATGACAATGGAGAGGTCGTTAACCGATGGGTAGCAAATATTGGAGATTATGTTGGCACCTTCTACATACGCAATATGAAAATCTATACTCTTGTAGAAGATCAACCTGTCAACCCTCCAGTTGAAGACGATAAAATTATAATTGCTGAAATGTATCCCGGCCCCAGTAAACTCTTTAGTTGGGGAGATAATCTTACGGAAGAAATAGTGACTGATGAAAATGACGGAGAATGTTTCAAGATCACGCATTCAGATCCTGGTGAGATATGGAGTGCACAGTTCGCTTATGATTGCCTCTATAAAATTGGCGAAACATATTATTTCACATTTGAGGTAAAAGGAGATTATGGTGTGGTCTCATCAAATTTCCAGAATTCCAACACATATGTCAATTGTGGAAACTGTGAAGATTTTGAGATAAGGCCAGAATGGACCACAGTCACGATCAAAGGAACACCTAATGACGAGGGTGTTATCGTTAATCGTTGGGTGGCGAATATCGGAGATTACGAGGGTGCGTTATATATACGCAATATGAAGATCTATACTCAATTACCTATTAAATACCACGAAAGGATTATAACAGAGATGTATCCCGGTCCTGGGAAATTCTTTAGTTGGGGAGATAATCTGACAGAAGAAACAGTGACTGATGAAAATGGCGAAGAGTGTTTCGAGATCACGCATTCAGACCCTGGTGATAAATGGCGTGCACAGTTTGCTTATGATTGCCTCTATAAACCTGGCGTGACGTATTATTTCACTTTTGATATCAGGGGGGATTCCGGAGTAATCACATCGGATTTCCAAAACTCTAAAACATATGAGACTTACGGTAGCTTTGATGTGTTTGAGATAACGCAGGAGTGGACTACCGTTACAATAAAAGGAATACCTGAGAATAGAGGCGAGATTGTTAATCGTTGGGTAGCGAATATAGGTGATTATGACGGTACTTTTTACATACGTAATGTGAAGCTATACACACTTGTTGATGAGCCTGTGGTTGCTCCCGTCGTAGATAATGAAGATGTCATTGCTGAGATGTATCCAGGGCCTTATAAACTGCTCCGTTGGGGCGATGGCCTTATAACAGATATATGGATGGATGAAAATGGAGAAGAGTGTCTGGAGTTGACCAAGTCAAATCCGGATACGCCATGGAGTGCACAGTTCGCATTTGACTATCCATATATAGTAGGCAAGACGTATTACTTCACGTTTGACGTTAAGGGAGATTATGGAGTGATAACATCTGAATTCAATAATATCAGTACTTACGTTAATTGTGGAAACTGTAATGATTTTGAAATAACTCCTGAGTGGACTTCCATTACTGTTAAGGGAACCCCGGAAGACCGGGGAGAAGACGTAAACCGTTGGGTAGCGAATGTTGGAGATTATGATGGTACGTTCTACATTCGCAATATGAAGATATATACGCTCATAGATGAATCTTTTTCATATGGAGGTGTTAAATATAGCATCCTGGATGCTAAGGAAAGAACATGTGGAGTGATTACCGTCGACTCCATAAGTGATGATGTCTTAATCCCAGAAGTAGTACCGTTCAAAGCATTCGAATACAAGGTGGAAGAGGTCTTTGACAATGCTTTCGCCGGCTTGGGAAGAATTGGTTCAATTTCACTTCCATCTACTGTCGAGAATGTAGGCGAAAATGCTTTCGAAGGTTGTGAAAGACTGACTTCTTTGGTTTGGCGTGGCAATCGTCGGATGCCGGTAGGAGTTGTGGATGCTATTTCCAATCCTAATCTTCTTGTATATGTGGATAGCGTTAAGTTTGCACCGGAAGGTCTTGACCACAATGTGGTGGCTGATGGGGTATGCGACAGGCTTGTGTTGACTCCGGGATATGCGTTTACTCCGGTTGCAGACTTCACTGCATCTTCCAGCAGCATGACAAAGGAATTCTTGCAGATGACTCCTGTCGACGGATGTGCCGGTTGGGAAACCATCGTTCTTCCGTTTGATGTCGCTAAGGTAGCTAGTCCTGAAGGCAAACCATTGACTGCATTCGAAGCCGTCACCGATGTCAAGCGCCAACGTCCCTATTGGCTTTACGAGGCAGATGATGCAGGGGAGTGGACGCCGGCATCATCTATAAAGGCCGGAATCCCGTACATCATCTCGATGCCCAACAATCCGCGGTATAATCCGGCCTACAACATTCATGGAGCTGTGACATTCTCAAATCCGAATCCACAGCTGATCACCACCGGCACTACATCGCCATATGTCATAACGTGGACTTCAGGAAGAGAATTCAGATCATTGTGGTTGCCGCTGGATGAGAAGGATGGTTTCAATGCAATGGGACTGAACGTAGGAATTAATGATCTTACTGACGATGACGGTGAGCTGCTTGCTCCCGGATCAGCGTTCCATGTGGGCGTGCTTCCGAAACCATTGGAGGCATATGTAATCGGCAATGACAATTCAAAAGCCTTTAGGATCAAGGGCTTCCAGTCTGCAGTCCTCGCGATACCCGATGATGATGGACTGAAGATCACACAGGAAGGCGGCATAGTGATGCTTCAGAGCTGCAGCGACCGCATAGTAGAGATCTTCTCTGCCGACGGCACGTTGCTCCGCAAAGTGAATGTAGTGGCAGGCACTCCAATGATTGTAGACGCACTTCCGCAAGGAGTCTGCATCATAGCCGGCAGAAAAGTAATGATAAAGTAAACCAAACCCTTTCCTGATCAGCGCGTGGGACCATCCGGCCCCACGCGCTAATTTATCTTCCGAGCCAAGATTTTTTTTACAAATCCCCAAAAATATCAAAAAAAAATCATAACTTTGTATTTTATTAACCTTCTCTGATAGAGAGGTGATAAAAGCCAATGTTCAAACAACGTTATAAACAGATATAAACTAATGATAAATTGCATATTGACTCAAATAGCTGAAAGATTTGTTAAAAAGTCGCCATAGTTGTTCTCTCAGCTACCAAGAAGCCGCAACCAATAACATCCGACTTCAAAACAAGAACTTACAAAACCACATATTAAGAAAATAAATTTCATACATGAAACATATAAAAACGATCTTACTTACATTCCTGACAGCCCTTCTCTCGCTGCCAGCATATGCTAAAAGCACAGTTGCATTAGCTACGCCTGAGCAATTAGCTGCCGCTGGTCTTTCAAGTAATCCTGTTGAGATTCCAGGAGGAACTGTTTTATTTGATAATGATATTGCTACATTCAGTCTTGCCTATACGGATGAGTGGGGTACGGATGTGAATTATGGTATACATAATGCTTCATCCAGTTCATACCGATTGAAGGTCGGTGACAGTCAAGAATTCACAATTGGAGTGAGTCCTGCAGGTCAGACCAATCCTGCATTCTCTGGATATGAGAATGGAGTGATGTCGACAGGATCAGTGTTTAAGATCGATGCAAAGCAGACGGGATGGATCACTGTGTTTACAATTTTGTTTAATCCAGACAAGAGATATGTAGTGTTCGAAAATGAGACAAAAGGAGTGCCATATACTCTCGGCGGCTCTGATGGCGAATACAAGATCAATTATTGTCTGCCAATGGCTACAACAGGAGAAAATGCAGGATATGTCAATCTGGATGATCTGAATTCAGAAAGATATTTCCAAGTGATGGGTTCTGGAAACCACCGACCGGAGTCTCCGTATATAACCGCAGGTATGGAATCTGCTCCTGGTTATGGCATGGGTTATATAACATTTCATGTAACTACTGGAAATTCCTATTATGTGTCTGCCCTTGGATCAAGGTTATTATGCCAGGGTTATGTATTCTCAGATGATGATACAGAACCGGCGGTGACTTTTCTTGCTACAGGCGATCTTCCTGAAGTCAATTTTGGTATAAGAGGAACCATACCACTTATGACCGGAGAACACTTCGAAGACAAGGGGTTAGTTTATACAGTCACTGATGCAGAGGCTAAGACTGTCAAGACAAAGGATGGGATAGGCGACACATATCTTGATCATCATCCAGACTATACAGCGGGTAACAATGTAGAAGGTGATATAATCATTCCTTCTGTCATAACGAATAATGGTGTTGACTATACTGTCACAGAGATTGGATTCAGTGGCTTTTGCAATCAGAAGAATCTGAGATCTGTAGTTATTCCAGAGACAGTGAAAGAAATTGGCTCATTTGCATTCTGTGGATGTAGCAGTCTTGAATCAATCAATATCCCAGCTGGGATAGAGGTTCTGCAATGGTACGTTTTAAATGGATGTTCAAATCTGAAATCCATTGATCTGCCTGAATCGCTTACTCTGATAAGAGAGCATGCGTTTGCTGATTGCTCAAATCTTGAGACTGTCCAAATACCGGAATCAGTAATCCAGATGGATTATGCAGCATTCAGCAATTGTAAAGGACTCGCATCTGTAAATCTTCCTTCTTCCTTGACTTCAATAGGGAACAGTATATTTATGGGTTGTGATAATCTGTCAGAAATCAGCTATTCAGCTACAGAATTATGTTCTGCCGAAGATAATGTATTTGAGGATGAGACATATAGAAAGGCGATCCTAAATACTCCGAATGCGACACTCGCATCAGTTCAATCGACTGTGCCATGGAACAAGTTCCTCCGTATTAATGCAAGTGACGGATCAGTATCTCAGGCACTTGAAGCGGGCCAAGACTTCGAATACGAAGGCATAATTTATACAGTAATTAATGCAGAGGCAAAAACATGTAAGACTAAAGACGGTTATTGGGTAAATGAGACTCAGTCTTATATCCCAGGAAATTCATATGTTGGGGATTTAGTTATTCCTGAGATTGTCTCTGATGGGGCTGTTGAATATTCGGTGGTGCAGATTGGTAGTGCTGGATTTGCAACTGCTGATATTTCATCTGTAGCTCTTCCCGTTTCACTTACTTCTATAAATTATTCCGCTTTTTGGAATTGCACAAGATTGAATTCCATAACTCTTCCGGAATCGATTGAAACAATTGCAACCAGTAGTTTTCAGGGATGTTTGGGATTGACTTCACTCAAATTGCCAGAAAAAATAACTAAAATTGAAAACGGGACATTTTATGGTTGTTCTGGCCTGACTTCATTTGATCTTCATGAAGGAATAACTTCAATTGGAGCTAATGCTTTTGCTGGATGTTCAAGTCTTACTTACATGAATCTTCCACAGTCCGTGTCTTCTATGGGAGTTTCTACTTTTAGGAAATGTTCAAATTTGACATCTATAACGATTCCTGAATCAGTAACAAAAATAGAAGAATGTACTTTTGAAGATTGTACAAGTCTGAATGACATCAATATTCCAGAATCCATTTCGTCTATCGGAAAACTAGCTTTTCATAATTGTACAGGCTTGACTTCCATTCATATTCCGGAAGCCATGACTTCCATCAATTATGGCACTTTCAATAATAGTGGTCTAACTTCAATTATTCTTCCCGAGACTATCGATACCATCGAAGAGTCTGCATTTCTTGGGTGCTCAAATTTGCCATCTATAAATTTGCCAGAATCACTCAATTTTATTGGGAATTTCGCTTTTGCTGAATGTCGAAGACTAACATCTATAACCCTTCCAAAGTCTATAACATCCATCAGTGAAGGAACCTTTTCTAATAGTGGCCTTACTTCAATAGATGTTCCCGAAGGTGTTATATCTGTTGGAAATAGGGCTTTTTCAGTTTGTGATGCTTTAAATTCTGTCAATTTGCCTGAAAGTATAACGTCCATTGGACACAGTGCATTCTTTGGTTGCTCTAATTTAACATCTATTGATCTGCCAAAATCATTGACTGCAATCGAAAGATCTACATTCCAATATTGCGACAAACTGATGTCTATTACTATTCCTGATAATGTAATTTCTGTTGGAGATTCAGCATTTTTACTTTGTAGAAGTCTTGCTGCTATCACTTTGCCGGAGAAGTTAAACTCAATAGGTAAACATGGTTTTTATGATTGTTATGATCTAAAACAAGTGACATATAATGCAGGGCTGCCCATTACTGCTCAAGAGGATATATTTGAAGAAAACGCATATTCTAATGCTACCCTTAATATGCCGAACGCGAATTTGTCTGATGTGAAAGCAACAACCCCATGGAACCAGTTCACGCATATCAAGGCCAAAGATGGTACATCCGGTTTCGTTTCAGCTGGTGATGACTTCGAATACGAAGGAATTTGGTATACTGTTATTGATTCTGAAGCCAAGACAGTCAAGACAAAAGACGGGTCAGATGGGGAGAATCCAGGTAATCATTATGAAGGTGATCTGACTATACCATCTATTGTATCGTTCGAATCTAATAATTATTCTGTCGTAGAAATTGGGAATAATAGTTTCTGTAATTTGTCAGGTTTGACTTCGGTGATTATGCCGGCTACAGTTGTTAAGTTAGGTAATGCAGCATTCAATAACTGTGAGAATCTGATCTCAGTCCAATTGCCGGATTCTTTAACTGAAATAGAAGGATTCGTATTTGATAGTTGTGTATCTCTTGTATCAATTATCATACCTGATGGTGTTGAGTATGTAGGAGAAAGAATGTTTGCGCATTGCCATTCGCTTACATCAGCCGTCCTTCCAGGTACCATTAAGGAAATCAGAGGCTGGGCTTTTGGAGATGCAAATCTTACTTCCATAGAACTTCCCGAAGGATTGGAAATCATAGGAGGAGAGGCATTTGCTGGAAATAAAAATCTCACCTCAATCAGTTTCCCCGGCAACGTTTCAGCCATTTGGGATCGAGCCTTCTCTAGTTGTGGATTAACCTCCCTAATTCTTCCGGAATCCCTGGAGTCTTTAGGCGATGGAGCGTTCTATCATAACTATGAACTTGAGTCTATAGTGCTTCCGGCATCGATTTCATATATAGGTGGGGAAGCCTTTGGAGAAGGTGACGATAAATTGAATTCAGTCACATATCTGGCAGAAAATCCCGTTGAGGTAGATCCCGGTATTTTTGGACAAACAGGTGAAATTTATAGCAGGGCTACTCTTGATATGCCCAATGCAACCCTTGCAGCCATTCAGTCTACGACTCCTTGGAATCTTTTCCGTAGGATAAAAGCAAAAGACGGCTCTGTTATCCCAAGTCTTGAGGAGGGTGAAGACTTCGAATTCGAAGGCATCTGGTATACAGTGATAGACCCAGAGGCAAAAACTTGTCGAACTAAGGCAGGGGATACTGGAGAACCTGTTATTCCAGGCAATACATGCGAAGGTGTATTGATTATTCCGTCTTCGGTTACTCATGGTTCAGAAACCTATTCGGTTGTTGAGATTGGTTTCGTTGGATTTTGGGGAAATCATATGACATCCGTTACTATTGGTAATTCTGTAACCAATATTGGATGGTCTGCATTTAAAGAATGTAAAGAAATGACAGAACTCAATCTTCCTAACTCTCTAAAATCTACGGAAGGGGATTCATTCCAAAGTTGTTTAGGCCTCAAGTCTGTTGTCCTTCCAGAGTCGTTGACAACATTGGGAGGTGCAACATTCTCGAATTGTGCTAACTTGGAGAGTGTTACTATCCCTGGTGGACTGACAGAATTTGGAGATTTTGCCTTCATTGACTGTAATAATATAACAGCAGTTAATTATCTTGCGGAGACACCATTGGATACAGGAGGTGGATTTGAAACAACAGTATATGAAAATGCAACACTGAATGCTCCAAATGCCACTTTGGCTGCTATTAGAGCTACTGAACCATGGCGTAACTTCAAATATATCGTTGCCAAGGACGGATCCTATGTTGCTTCCGGAACGGATTTTGAATTTGAAGGCTTTTGGTATACGGTGGTAGATGGTGATTTGAAAACTGTCAAGACTAAGGATGGCTATGTCGAGGAAGGAGACGTGAAGATACCTGCCAATAGCTGTGTGGGTGTGTTAGCTGTTCCTGATAAGGTTGTTTATGAAGGAGCCGAGTTTACTGTTACTGAAATAGGTTATACCAGCTTTGCTCGTAACATGGAACTCACATCCGTGATCCTTCCTTCTTCCGTCACCAAGATCACCCAGGATGCTTTCTATGGATGTCCGGAACTGACAAGTATCCAGATGCCAGAGAATCTGATTTCCATAGGACAAGGTTCATTTTATAATTGTTATAAGCTGGAATCTCTTAGCTTGCCATCTTCAATTCAGACCATAGATTGGGCTGCTTTTATCGGATGCAGAAACATTGAGTCAGTAAACTATAGTGCATCAGCACCTGTTCCCGCTGATGATGGTTGCTTCGATGACGAGACATATGAAAGAGCTACTCTCAATATGCCCAATGCCGTGCTATCCGATATTGAGACAAACGGGCCATGGAATCGTTTCCGCCGTATAAATGCAAAAGATGGCTCCGTAGTTCCAAGCCTTAGTCAAGGTGAAGAATTCGAATATGAGGGCATTTTCTATACCGTGATTGATTCTGAAGCGCGTACCGTAGAGACAAAGGCAGGACACAGAGAAAGTAGATCCTACGGTTGGAAGAAAGAGGATTCTACAGTTCAAGCTGGAATGAAAAAGACAGGTCATTTCGGAGTGGAAGGTTACACTATCCCGGGTAATTACTGTGAAGGTGAACTCGTGATTCCATCAATAGTTTCTAATAATGATGTTGAGTATACGGTGGTAGGAATCGGTACTGATGGTTTTCATGATTGTGACAAGTTAACTTCTGTAACCTTCCCGGAAACTCTCGAATTCATTGGAGAGGCTTCTTTCGAAGATGCAGGACTTACTTCATTGAATCTTCCGAACTCCTTAAAGGAAATTGTTCACAGTGCATTCATTTCATGTGATTCGCTTAAAATTATCAACTTCCCCGAATCCCTTAGAAAGGTTGGAGACCGAGCATTCTATGGTTGCAATGGCATAGAGACTATATTATTCCCAAGTGGCATGGAAGAGATTGGATGGGCAGTATTCGATAGCTGTTATAATATCAAGACTGTCACATACAATGCTGAACTTCCAATCAGGACCGGTGATGTTTTCACTGGAGAGGTTTATGATCTCGCTACTCTGATGATGCCCAACGCGACCCTTGCAGATGTGAAGGCTACAGAGACTTGGAATTGTTTCCGACACATTATTGCTAAAGACGGTATTTCCGGTTTCGTTTCAGCTGGTGATGACTTCGAATATGAAGGATTATGGTATACTGTCATTGATGCAAATGCCAAGACTTGCCGTACAAAGGCAGGACGTTCTGTTGATGGTGTAGGATATGCAGGGAATGAATGTGAAGGTGATGTAGTGATACCATCAAATGTTTCAGACGGTGTTTATGAATATATGGTTGTAGAGATCGGTTACAGGGGATTTGCCGATACCTCAATAACATCAGTTGTATTGCCGGAATCGTTGCTTGAAATAAGCAGGGATGCATTCAGTGGTTGCCATGACCTTGTCAATGTAGTGTTGCCACCAACGCTGTCCACCATAGGTCATGCAGCCTTTATAGAATGTTTGAGTCTGTCATCAGTAAGCATTCCGGCATCCGTAACTTCAATTGAGGATAGAGCTTTTGATTACTGCAATGCCTTAGAATCAATATCTTATTTGGCAGAAACTCCGGTATCAGCAAATGTAGATATATTCCCAACTGTCATTTATAGAGATGCAACACTCAACACTCCAAATGCAACACTTGAATCAGTCAAGGCAACTATGCCTTGGAATCAGTTCCTACGCGTAAATGCCAAAGACGGTTCGATAGCTCCCGCAGGCCAAGGTGAGGATTTCGAGTACGAAGGGCTATGGTATACAGTCATTGATGTAAATGCCAAGACTTGTCGTACCAGGGCCGGAGGTTCTGTTGATGGGGTAGAATATG
>CAYNEZ010000066.1:11084-15702 GCA_964396365.1 uncultured Sangeribacter sp.
TGGTATACAGTCATTGATGCAAATGCCAAGACCTGTCGTACCAAGGCAGGAGGTTCTGTTGATGGTGTGGGATATGCAGGGAATGAATGTGAAGGAGATGTGATAATTCCATCAATTGTTTCAGACGGTGTTTATGAATATGCGGTTGTAGAGATCGGTTACAGGGGATTTGCCGATACCTCAATAACATCAGTTATATTGCCAGAAACATTACTCGCCATAGGACGGGAAGGATTCGGCGGATGCCATGACCTTGCCAGTGTAGTGTTGCCACCACAGCTCTCCACCATAGGTCAGGCAGCCTTGATAGAATGTTTGAGTCTACCATCAATAAGCATTCCGGCATCCGTTACTTCAATTGAGAATAGAGCTTTTGATTACTGCAATGCCTTAGAATCAATATCTTATTTGGCAGAAACTCCGGTATCAGCAAATGTAGATATATTCCCAACTGTCATTTATAGGGATGCAACACTCAACACTCCGAATGCTACTCTTGAATCAGTTAAGGCAACTATGCCTTGGAATCAGTTCCTACGTGTAAATGCCAAAGACGGTTCGATAGCTCCCGCAGGCCAAGGTGAAGATTTCGAGTACGAGGGGCTATGGTATACAGTCATTGATGCGGATGCCAAGACTTGTCGTACCAAGGCAGGAACTTTAGTGGATGATATGTATGTTGCCGGCAATACAGTTAGTGGTGATCTCGTTATCCCTCCAATGGTGTCTGATGGTATATATGATTATTCCGTTGTAGAAATTGGTTGGTGTGGTTTCGCAAACTGTAGTGGCTTGACTTCATTAAGATTGTCGGATTCTGTGACAAAAATTGGAGGATATGCATTCTATGGCTGTTCAAATCTGTCATCGATTTCTCTTCCGGAATCTTTGAAAACGATAGAATCCGCTGCATTTGAAAGATGTGCAGCCTTGACGACTGTAGTCATCCCAGAATCAATCACTTCAATAGGTGCGAATGTTTTCTATAATTGTACATCTCTTAAGTCTGTGAGTCTTCCTAATACGATGCCTGCATGTGAGTACGGATTGTTTGGAGGAAGCAAAAATATTTTAGACGTAACTTACCTTGCTGAGACTCCTGTAGCTTCGGTTGAAGACCTATTTGACAATCTTACTTATGAGATAGCAACCCTTATGACTCCGAATGCTACTCTTGCGTCAGTTCAAGCAACTATGCCTTGGAATCACTTCTATAATATAAATGCGAGTGATGGTAGCTTGCGTATTCCTCGTAATGGCGATGATTTCGATTTTGATGGAATCACTTACACGGTGATTGATGATGAGACTAACTTGCTACAGACCAAAGCCGGAACTGCTGAAGAAGGAGTGATGGGTAATGTTGTCGAGGGCAATATTGTTATCCCGGAAACGGTCTCAGCTTACGACCGCGAGTACACTGTGACTGAAATCGGCGATTACAGCTTCGGGGGCAATTCCAACCTCCTTTCAGTGACTATCCCTGCTACTGTAGAGCACATAGGGACGGGGGCATTCTCTGACTGTGAGCGACTCACTTCGCTCGTCTGGAAGGGTCATACCCCTCTACAGAATGGAGTAGTGGAGGAAATTGGCAACCCGAACCTACTTCTCTATGTAGACAGTGTGCAATATGCACCGGAAGGCATGGACCATAACATTGTAGCAGACGGCATTTGTGAGAATCTTGTCCTCACTCCCGGCTATCCCTTTACACCGCTCGTGCAGTTTACCGCTGAACACAGCGAGATTACCAAGGAGTTCACTCAGTTGACTCCGACAGGAGGGTGCGCCGGATGGGAGACATTGGCAATTCCGTTCCAACCGACAGAAATTACTTCTGCCGATGGTCGACAACTCGTTCCTTTCGGAGCGTTTACCGACATCTATACCCAATGTCCCTTCTGGCTCTATGAGGCAGATGCTACCGGGGAATGGAGAGAGGCCTCTGCAATCCGTCAGACAATCCCTTATCTTGTGTCAATGCCTGATAATGATTCCTATGACGAACAATATCGTATCCACGGAGACGTTAAATTCTCAACGGACGATGCCACGGTTATAGCTCCTGCGACAACTGCTCCCTATATCACAACCTGGGCTTCAGGACGGGAATTCCGCTCTCTTTGGCTCCCGCTTGATGATGCTGAGGCTGCAGATGCCATGGGTCTGAACGTGGGTATCGACGACCTTAGAAATAACGATGGAGAATTCCTTGCTCCCGGCTCTGCATTCCATGTCGACGTGCTTCCACGTCCGCTTGAAGCATATGTGACCCGCATTGACGGACGACGCTATATGCCTGTGCGTGGAGATCAAAGTTTCTTGAAACTGATTTCTGGCGACAACGGACTCAAGATAGTTGTCAAGCAGGGAACGATAATACTTTCTTCAGATTACGACCGCACCGTAGATGTCGTGACAATGGATGGCGTGACTCTCCGCCGTGCGCATCTCAAGGGAGGAGTCGCTTATAGGATAGAAAATCTAACCCGTGGCATTTACATTGTGGCCGGACGAAAAATAACAGTGAAATAAGTTTGAGTAACATATGAAAAGAAAACTATTGACTTTAGCTTTGGCGATTGTCTTGCCTTCCCTTTGGGGAGGCATGGCCTTCGCTGCGCACCTCTCGAAAGCCGAGGAGACTGCGCAAAAAATTATGGATGATGACAATTATCTATATGGTACGGGTGTGGGCTCCGACCGTCAGGAAGCGATGCAGGCAGCCCTTTCAGACATGATTGGCAAAATATCTGTCAACATCACATCATCCACGACACTTACCGGCAGTGAGACTCTCAATGCCGACGGATCAATTGACTCACAGTCGCAGATGCAGACCATGATCAAGAGCTATTCGGCTCCTGCCAATCTCGAGGGGGTGGAGAGCATATGGCTCTCCGATAAGGCTCCGGATTTCCGGGTGATGACTTATCTTAAGCGTACGGAGGTGGAGAAGATGTTCGAACGTCGTCGCGACAATGTGGCCAATCTCGTTCGGGAAGGTATGCGTGCGGAGGAAACCGGAAAGATTGACCTTGCCCTCCGCTATCTATATCAGGCATACGTGATCCTCGGCAGTCTGCCCAATTCCCGTTCGTTTGAGGCTAATATTGATGGCACGCCACGTCTTCTCTCAACTTGGATTCCGGAACAAATGCGCGACATCTGCGCCAATGTGCGTTTTGGCATAGCCGAAGTGTCGAAACCTGATGATGCAGGAGGAAAGACCGTCTCTATCATGGCTCATTATAAGGGTGAACCTGTGACGAGCATTGGCTTCAGCTACTGGCGTGGTTCTCAGGGCCAGTCTCCCATCCTGACAGCTCGCGACGGTATGTCAGAGATTGAGGTGACACCAACCACACCTCTTGATCCGCTTGCTCTCGATATTGAATACCGATTCCCGGATGAAAACCATCTTGTGCCGGAATTCCAACCGTTGCTGGAAGCTTTCAATGGAGCTGGACTCGTGCCGAATGCCCATGTCTCGCTGACAGAAAATGCCAAGGGCCTGAAGAGTGACAAGAAGGAAGCCCAGGCATTCAAGGAGGCTGTGTCGGCAGGAGCCCATGAGGGAATCAGCATCACTTCAAAGGAAGAGAGTTCTCCTCTTGTAGGATCAATGGAGAAGATCGTATATTCAATTGTCAACAAAAAATACACAGGCCTGCAGGAACTTTTTACTGAAGAGGGCTACCAGATGTTTGAGAGCCTTATCCATTATGGCAATGCCAAAATCCTTGGCAAGGCTACGCGCGAAACGTATGAGTTCTATCCAATGAAGGACCGTATTGTATGCCGATCTATACCCATGCAGTTCAGTTTCGAGGGGGGCAAACGTAAGTTTACGGAAGATGTTACGTTCACGTTCAATAAGGATGGCCTGATAGAGAGTCTCGCTTTTGGCCTGGGAAGTGTAGCGCGGAAGGATATCTTCTCGATGGAAGGAGAGGCTTGGTCTGACTATATGAAAATGGTTGTGGTGACTTTCCTTGAAAATTATAAGACAGCCTTTGCTTTGAAGCGTCTTGACTTCATTGAGACAATGTTTGACGATGATGCGGTGATTATCGTGGGCCACGTGGTGAAAAAGGCAGAGAAACGCCATGTCGGGGATACGCAGATCATTGAGAACAAGGAGCATGTCACCTATGCCCGCAAGACAAAAGCGGAATATATGGAGCAGTTGAAGCGATGCTTTGCTTCCAACCAGTTTATCAACATCCGTTTCGCCAATACTGATGTAGGGGCAGTCGATGTGGGAGAAGACACCTATGGCATACAACTTCGTCAGGAATATTTCTCATCCTCTTATGGCGACGTCGGTTATCTCTATCTGATGGTGGATTTCCTCAATCCTGATGAGCCTATCATTAAGGTGCGCACTTGGCAACCAGAACGCAAACCCGACCTCACTCCGAATCTTCCCAAGGATTCTCCTTACAATGGAATATTCTCAAACGGCTATTTCGGCTAATAGAAAAGGCAGGCTTTCGAGCCTGCTTTTTTTATTCCTTATCATGAATTTTGAAATGAAAAAAAGACACGGTCAATACCGTGTCTTTTATGTCGGGGTGACAGGATTCGAACCTGCGACCACCTGGTCCCAAAC
>CAYNEZ010000067.1:0-13059 GCA_964396365.1 uncultured Sangeribacter sp.
TTCTCCAATGACGATATCTGATGTTCTGTATCAAGTGCTTGCTGACGGAGGGTGATGGAACGCTGCTCCATCTCTATCTCTTGCTCCTTATAATTACGTTGCTGGTTTTGCCATTCAGCCTGCTCATCTTCTATTGAGCGAAGAAGGTCGATATTGGTGAGCACAAGAATAGTATCACCAGCTTCAAGCATACTTCCTTCTTCTGCAACAATCTTTTTTACAAAACCACTTTCCAATGCATTTATTTGAATGGTCTGGATGGGTTGTACAATTCCTTCCACATCCAAATATTCCAAAAACGGAGTCTCCTTTACTTCAGCTATTTTATATTCTTCCGGATCTATCATCATTCGATGAGGTCCGAATGCAAGAATACAGGTGTAGACTGATAAAGCAAGGAATATTACTCCTATCAAAATATAAGAAAGGTATCTTCTATACCATGGCTTTTTCTTCAATTGAATATCCATCTTAGTTAATTAAAAATTTAGAATTATTTGTCGGACTTGTCTGACCTATCAGACCTGTCGAACTTGCCCGACAAAAATAATCATTAATAATTCATTTTTTATCATTAATAATTAATCTTTTATCTTTAATAATTGCTCTTCATCCATCAGAGCCTTCCCTTGCTCAAAATCATAGGCTGTCATGCTTCTGAGTGTGTAATAAAGGCTCCAGTAGGTCCGCATTGCGTTGATGAATCCACGTTTTGCATTGTTTCTTTCGCTCACTGCTGTCATCAAGTCGAGTATGCTGATTCGTCCCATAACGAAAAGTTTCATTGCTACGGAATGTCGTTGTGTCGCCCTTCGATCGGTAAGGGAGGCAATATTCACTTTCTTTCCCTGCATATTGAATTGCAACACAAGTTTCTCTACATTCTGATTGAAATCATTCATTCCCTGTTCCGCTACTGTTTGAGTAAGTGCGAGTTGAGATTTTGCAACTTTTACTTTCCCTCTTCCTCGGCCCCAATCAAGGATCGGCAAAGACAATGAGACACTCGCATATTCTTGATGCATAAGATTTTTTAAGGATTGACCAATATCTGCTCCGGTTTGCGAAAGACCGAACTGTACATATAAGTCAGCTTTCATTCTTGCATTAGCTTTTGCGTATGCAAGATTACTCTCACTTTCCTTGACTATGCGTTTGTAATATTCCGGGTCCGGACTGTTTTCAAGTGCGAGCACCATGGCATCCGACAACGGAACTTCAAACTCCGGAACACTGTCGGGGATAAGCAGATTGAAATCTTTCGACTCTTCTAAGGCAAGATATGTCCTGATATTCTGTTTTGCTTCCCTGAGATTGATTTCTGCATCCATCACGTTGGTTTCTTCGTTAAGCCGGTTGATTTCCAACTGAAGCATCTCATTCTCTGTGATGGTACCAATTTCATATCTCCCTTGTGCCATACGATAAAGAGTATCAGCTGAAGCAAAGTTCTGTCGCGCCATCTCCAACTCAGTCTGCGCAGATGCAAGTGAGAAGAATTGGTTGCAAGCTGTAGCTGATATGAGTTCAAGAGTCTCCACATATTGTTTTTTAGCTTCTCTGTATCGAATAGGTTCTATCTTCGTATCCCATTTAAGAGAGTTGTAGCCAAAAAGACTTTGTTCGTAACCTATTAGAAGAGGCTGGGTGCTGTAGGCTGTGGTCTTGTTTTGGAATTCATCAAGACGATTAAGTGAGCTTTTAAGAAATAAACTTCCACCGGTAAGGCTTATATTTTGATTCACCTTTAATGTAAGATCAGCCCCGAATTGATCTTGACGAATAAACATTGCTGTGCCGTCTGATTGTGTGATTTTATTCATTTCCTTATTAATATATGGAGATGAAGTAAGAGTGACGGATGGGAGATAGTTTGCCTTATAATATCGGTAGTTCCAATAAGCGGCAAGAAAGGTATTTCTCGCGCTCTGTGCCGAAGGCGACTGCTTTCGGGCGATGTCTATGACATCCCTCAAACTCAACATAAGCGTATCAGTCTTGGTCGCCATCATATTTCCAAAATACAATATCAATATGAATATAAAAAAAATCTTCCTCATTCCTTGCTTTATTTTTTGCAAAGATAAGTCAACGTTGTAAAATGTCAATGAATTAGAGACGTTGATAAGATGTTTTGTATGATTTTCATACACAATCCTGTATGAAAATCATACATATTTCAAAATCTAAAATATGTTTTTCACTTTTTTTGCTCATTAAATTCATAAATTGACTATCTTTGTAGCATGAATACGAAATACGGTACATTACTTGTAGTAGACGACAACCTGTCTATTCTGACAGCAGTGAAAATTTGTCTCAGTAAGGTGTTTGAGCGTATCATCACGCTCTCATCGCCGGATACCATTCTTCTCACTCTCGGGCAAGAAGATGTTGACGTGATTCTTCTTGACATGAATTTCTCACTCGGTGTCAATTCAGGTCAAGATGGCTTGATATGGCTTTCTGCTATCACTAAGAAACACCCCGATATACCTGTTGTGTTAGTCACGGCTTATGCTGATGTCAAGTTGGCTGTGAGAGGACTCAAAAATGGGGCAGTGGATTTTGTCACAAAACCTTGGGATAATGATGATCTGATTCGTGTGCTTAAAGATGCTGTCGACAAGACAAAGGAGGTGGTCCCGCTTCATGAAATCGAACGTGAACACGTAAGGAAAGTCGTAGACAAATGCAACGGCAATATGAGTAAGGCTGCCGAATTGCTTGGCATCACTCGCCAGACCCTATACCGTAAGTATCAGCCATGACAATCGCTATCGTAGCCTCAATCTTAACAATAATTATTATAATCTTAATTTGGATCTATCGCCATCAGTGTCTGTTGAGAGATAGGGCAAGACTGATGCGCGATGCCATGCGCCATCGAGACTTTTCTTTTAGGCTTCCTACTAAGGGGCTGCTCTTTGGAGAGAGGGCACTTCAAAATGCCCTTAATGATATGGGACATGAGATTGAAAAACTTGTTGCGCACAATGAAGTGGAATCGTGGCAACGACTGACTCGAGTATTAACACATGAGATCATGAATGCTACAACCCCAATCCGTAGTATAAGTCAGGCATATCTTTCACTTCCTGATATCAAGGATACTCCGTATGAGGAGGGTATCCAAGCAATCTACGATACAAGTACCGGTCTTGCAACATTTGTAAACAGCTACCGAAAGATGACCCAACTTCAGGAACCTGTTTTTAAAGAACTTGATGTTCGTATTTTTTGCCAAAGCATAGCATCTCTATATTCCGACTTGAATTGGGAAATACAGGTACCGATCTCTGTTATGTTGCGAGCGGATGAGAGTATGCTTCGACAAGTATTCATTAATCTTACTAAGAATGCAATAGAAGCTGAAGCAAAACATATTGGAATAGAATACGTTGAAAAGCAGGGCAAGTTATTGATCAGCAACGATGGGCATATTATTCCTGATGACGTCGCGCGGGAGATATTCATTCCGTTTTTTACAACCAAACAATCGGGCTCCGGAATCGGACTCTCTCTATCACGCCAAATTCTTCTCAAACAAGGCCTGATACTAAGCCTCGCAGAGCATCCCAAGCGAGGCTACAACGTAACATTCCTCCTTGAGTCAATGAATAATTAGCTTCGCTCAAGCTAAAGGAAGTCACAATGCATTATTGCGCAGAGCCTTCATATACGTATCCAGCTTCGCTTCAGCGGGATTCTGCTGCGGAGTCCAAAATCTCGCACCTACAAGCGCATCCGGCAAATACTGCTGAGTGGCATAATGATTTTTGAAGTCATGGGCATACTTGTAGTCATGTCCATATCCCATTTCTTTCATCAGCGAGGTTGGTGCGTTGCGCAGATGAAGCGGCACTGGCAGATCTCCCGTCTTTCTTACCATTTCAAGTGCATTATCAATAGAAAGATATGCCGAATTGCTTTTTGGCGATGTGGCAAGATATATCGTGCATTCAGCCAAGATTATCCTTCCTTCCGGCCATCCTATCTTCTGCAAGGCATCAAAAGTGGCATTGGCAAGCAAAAGTGCGTTGGGATTGGCAAGACCTATATCTTCAGAGGCTAATATCACAAGTCTGCGGGCAATAAATTTTGGATCCTCGCCTCCGGCAACCATTCTTGCGAGCCAGTATATGGCAGCATCAGGATCGCTTCCTCTTACAGATTTGATAAATGCAGATATGATATCATAGTGCATTTCTCCGTTGCGATCATATGCCGCAGGATTCACCTGCAAGCAATTGGTTACAAATTCATCATCTATGACGACGGGGGACTCCTCCGGCACACTTTGTTCAAGCAAATCCAATATATTAAGAAGTTTCCTCGCATCGCCTCCGGCAAACCGGAAAAGAGCTTTTGTCGACTTCACTTCAACGTTTCTTTTCGATAATACTCTGTCGGTTTTCAAAGCACGGTCAAGAAGGGTCTGGAGATCCTCTTCTTCAAGTGATTTAAGAGTGTATACTTGGGCTCTGCTTAAAAGTGGACGTATCACTTCAAATGATGGATTCTCCGTCGTTGCGCCAATCAGAGTCACCACACCCTTCTCAACAGCACCAAGCAAGGAATCTTGCTGAGCTTTGTTGAAACGGTGTATTTCATCAATGAATAGAATGGGACGAGCTTTTGCAAATACACTTGAAGCTTCACGGGTACATTTGTCAATCACATCCCTCACATCTTTCACCCCGGATGTCACGGCACTGAGAGTATAGAATGGAGCATCTATTGTATTGGCTATGATTCGTGCAAGCGTAGTCTTTCCTACTCCCGGCGGTCCCCAGAGTATAAAAGAATTGATCTTACCCGATTCTATCATATTGCGAATGATTCCGCCTTCACCGACGAGGTGCTTCTGTCCAATATAGTCGTCAAGTGTATTCGGACGCAATCGTTCAGCCAATGGTTCGAAATTATGCATAGGATCAGCCTCTTGATTTTAATATAGCCTCAAGTTTGTTGACATAAATATCAGCTACAGCATTTACGACTATGTCACTGTATGGCTGTATATCTGATGCTTTTAGAGTACCGGCAATTCCAATCACAAACGCTCCTGCTGCTTTACCGGCTTTTACACCCTGCAATGAATCTTCGAAAACTGCACATCTTTTAGGATTGACTCCAAGAGCTGAAGCCGCTGCAAGATAGCCTTCCGGATCCGGTTTTGAACATTTCACTTCGTCCCCGGTGATGATGACATTAAATTTTTCCTTGAATCCTGGCATGTCATTCCATAAATGTGCCATTTTCAGTCCGTTGCTGCTTGTCACCAATGCAATAGGGATCTCTCTTTCTCTCAGGGCATCTAAAAAGCCTATTGCTCCGGGCAGAGCTTCATAGATCATCATGCCTTCAAGACGTATAAGTTCTTTTGTGACGTCTTCTCTCACTTCCTCCGGAAAATATCTTTCCAATATGTCTTCAAGTGTTGTGCCTTTGATTTTATATGCAAAGTTGTCGATTCCAGTGGGCCATTGACGTTCAATAGCTTCCCAAATTTTCGTATATATCCGTTCGCTGTCGACTAAAACTCCGTCAAGGTCAAACAAGCATCCTATATCTTTCTTATCTTTCATTTTATTCTTATATTATTTCTTCAGACACCCTTTTGCATCCTGTGCGCAAGATTTAAGTATACGCATTGATACAAAATTAAGCATTTTTTATGAAGTGCCAAAAAAAATTATTAACTTTGTAGTGAAAACGTTCATAAGGCGATTTTGTTTCGTCTTCTAAGAATGTGAATATTATGATTAAAGATATATCCCTGCGTGTGTCGCCTGAGATTGCTGCCAATCCAGAACTTCTCGCTCCTAAAGTTTTTGGAGTTGCGGGTTGTAAAGTAAACGATTGGAAAATAGTGAAGCGTTCGGTAGATGCACGTAAACGTGACATAATCATCAACCTTACCATAAGGGTTGCTTCCGGAGAGGATAAAAAAGTCTCTTCTGGCTATGTTCCTGTGGAGTTTTCAAATGTTTCTGACTCTGAACATACTGTTGTGATTGTTGGAGCTGGTCCTGCTGGTCTATTCGCTGCTCTTGAATGCCTTCGTCTTGGAATGAAGCCAATTGTTCTTGAGCGAGGTAAAGACGTCGATTCTCGAAGAATAGATATCGCAACACTCAACCGAGAGCGAAAAATCGACCCAGAATCAAATTATTGCTTTGGAGAGGGTGGTGCCGGAACTTTTTCTGATGGTAAATTATACACAAGGAGCAAGAAGCGTGGAAACCCATCCGAAGTGCTTTCTCTGCTTGTACAGCATGGTGCAGATGAAAACATTCTTATAGATTCGCATCCTCACATTGGAAGCGATCGGCTTCCTGGTATTATGAAAAGTATCCGTCAGACGATTATCAGCTGTGGGGGAGAGGTGCGTTTCCAAACAAGAGTTAACCGTCTATTGATAAAAGATGGAAAAGCGGTTGGCGTAGAGACTGCTGACGGCGACAAGATATTTGGCGATGCTGTTATTCTTGCCACCGGGCATTCTGCACGCGATGTCTATAGAAGTCTTGCACGCGATGGAGTGAAAATGGAGGCTAAGGGGCTTGCCGTAGGAGTGCGTCTGGAGCATCCTCAGCGTCTTATTGATCAGATTCAATATCATAATCCTGCTGGCAGAGGCCGTTGGCTGCCGGCAGCTGAATATAATTTTGTCACTCAAGTCGATGGTCGTGGCGTTTACAGTTTCTGTATGTGCCCCGGTGGTGTGGTGGTCCCGGCAGGAAGTAATTCTGAGGAACTTGTTGTCAATGGTATGTCTGCCTCTGCAAGAAGCAGTATTTGGGCTAATTCAGGAATGGTCGTCGAGCTTCGTCCGGGTGATATTAAGGATTATGCAGGAAGAGGGGAGTTTGAGATGCTTGACTTGGTGGAAGATATCGAGAAGAAATTTTATAAGGAATCAAATAATAGCATCGTTGCTCCTGCTCAGAGGATGAAAGACTTCGTGGAAGGGAAGGATTCTAAAAACCTTCCACCATCAAGTTATCTTCCCGGATTGTATGAAGCACGTATGGATAAAATGCTACCCAACTATATTGCATCTCGACTGAAGAAAGGATTTCAGGATTTCGGGCGTAAAGCAAAAGGATTTCTTACCAACGAAGCAATCTTAATTGGCTTGGAATCACGCACATCAAGTCCTGTACGTATCCCACGGGATAAAGACACACTTTGTCATATTGAGTTGAAAGGTCTTTATCCGGCGGGTGAAGGTGCCGGATATGCAGGAGGGATAGTTTCTGCAGCAATCGACGGAATGCGGTGTGCCCAAAGCATCAGTCAATCTCTTTCCAACTCTCAACCCTCAACTTCCAATATTAAAATCTCAACTAAAGAACAATGAGTACTATATTAGCGATAGAGACATCCGGAAAATACTGTAGTGTTGCTCTCATACATGAAGGTCTGGCAGAATTCAGCCGTGTTGATGAGACAGAGATGAATCATGCGCGTGCCATTGGTCCATTTGTGGATGAATGTGTCAAGGAAGCGCGACGTCGTGATTGGAAGATTGATGCTGTAGCCGTCAGTATGGGGCCTGGAAGCTACACTGGACTTCGAATAGGACTTTCGATGGCGAAAGGGTTATGTATTTCTCTTAATGTTCCTTTGATTGGGGTATCTACATTAAAACTCATTGCAGTTAAGGCTATGTTCCGCAACATTGATTGGCAGGGAGATGAAATACTTGTCCCGATGATCGATGCCAGAAGAATGGAGGTCTATACAGCTGCATATGACTTCCGCCTTGATGCATTTATGGAGCCACAGCCACTCATCCTTACTGAAGAAAGCTATGCAGATCTTCCTAAAGATAGAGATATCTATTTTATGGGTGACGGAGCTGCAAAATCAAAGGATACATTGAAAGGGGAGAGGTTTTATTGGCTTGATGGAGTGAATCCTAAAGCTTCAGACATGACAGCCTTGGCTGAAAAAGCCTTCCGTGAATCTGACTTCATAGATGTCGCATATAGTGTACCCGAATACCTTAAGGAATACGAAGCCAAGAAATCCGCAGTCAAAGGCCTTTAGGATAATGCATAATTCATAATGCAATTTAAAAATAATAAATGGACGAGGCTATAATAATGCATTTGTAATTATTTATCATTAATAATCTATCATTTATTTAGAAATGGAAGAAACGATATATGACGTAAACATAGAGGATATCAGATATGCCCAAGTAGAGTCTGAAGTCCTCAAGATGATACCCTACAATACTGGTATGGAACCACTTCTTCTCGCTGAATATGGGCGTAATATCCAGAACCTTGTGGATTTTTGCGTTTCGATTCCAGATCGTGAAGAGCGTACGCGTTGCGCATATGCCATTGCCGACATTATGAAGATACTTTTCCCTGCTTTGAAGAAGGATCCAAATGACACTAAGAAGATATGGGACCATATCAATATCATGTCTCGTTTTGAACTTGACATAGACTTCCCTGTGCCCGTGATTCAAGCTGAAGAAGCAAATCCAACCCCTGATCCAATTCCATACAGCAATTCGCGGGATATTATATTCCGATATTATGGAAAGCATATTCAAGATATGGTACGCACAGTTGCAGATATGGAGGAGTCAGAAGAACGTCAGAACTTGATCGGCGTGATAGCCAATCATATGAAAAAATTAATGCTCGCTCATAATAAGGAAGGAGTAAGCGATGCAAAGGTGCTTCGCGACCTGTGCTTTATGAGTGATGGAAAAATCGACCTTCTTCCAGGCGACATATATCTTCATGATTATCAAGAAGTGATACCAATGAAGCAGAAGCAGGGCAAAAAGAAAAATAACAGACAAAATTTCTGAGTGTATGAGTGAGTTCATTGTGGAAGGCGGATGCCGTCTTCAAGGTTCAATCGAACCTCAAGGTGCTAAAAATGAAGCTCTTCAGGTGATTTGTGCTACTCTTCTCACATCCGAAAAGGTGACCATCTCAAATCTTCCTGACATTGCAGATGTAAATAATCTCGTCGATCTTATGACTCATCTTGGGGTCAAGACGTCTTACCTTGACCGCCATATATGCGAGTTTCAAGCCGATAACGTTAATCTTGCTTTTCTTCACAGTGAGGATTTCCTCAAGAAGGCTCAGTCTCTTAGAGGCTCAGTGATGATTATTGGTCCGTTGGTAGCCCGTTTCGGTGAAGCTGTGCTTCCAAAGCCTGGTGGCGATAAGATTGGTCGACGTCGTCTTGATACTCACCTTGTCGGATTGGAAAGATTGGGAGCCAAGTTCGAATATGATTCGTCAAAGAGGGTTTATAATATCACGGCTCCTAAAGGCTTGGAAGGTGTCTATATGCTGCTTGATGAGGCCTCCGTCACGGGTACTGCAAATCTTGTGATGGCAGCAGTCCTCGCTAAGGGAAAGACCACATTATACAATGCAGCCTGCGAACCATACGTTCAGCAACTTTGCCGTATGCTCGTGCGCATGGGAGCAAAGATAGAAGGCATCGGAAGCAATCTTTTGACTATCACCGGGGTTGATTCTCTTTGGGGTGCTAATCATCGCTTGCTTCCGGATATGATTGAAGTGGGTAGCTTTATTGGTATAGCTGCTATGACCGGCAGCAACCTCACTCTCAAGAATGTAGGTGTACGCGATCTTGGCATCATTCCGGACGCGTTTGCCCGCCTTGGTATAAATCTTGAAGTAAAGGGCGACGATATAGCAATCAATCAAAAGGAGATTTATGAGATCGAGACTTTTATCGACGGTTCAATCATGACCATTGCCGATGCTCCTTGGCCCGGTCTTTCGCCCGACCTCCTGAGTATTTTCCTCGTGGCTGCTACCCAAGCAAAAGGAAGTGTCCTTATTCATCAGAAGATGTTTGAAAGCCGACTCTTCTTTGTCGATAAGCTTATTGATATGGGTGCGAGGATCATCCTTTGTGATCCACACAGGGCTGCTGTGATAGGTAGCGGTAAATTTAATTCTCTAAAGGCTGCCAGGATGGTGAGTCCTGATATCCGTGCAGGCATCGCACTTCTTATGGCTGCAATGTCAGCGAAAGGAACAAGCCGAATAGAAAATATTGACCAGATTGACAGAGGTTATGAACACATTGATGAACGCCTAAACTCTCTCGGAGCAAAAATATTCAGAAACTAATGATTAAGGAAGAGGAAATAACATCAGTTGGGAAACTCCTGAAGACACATGCCCTTAAAGGGGAACTTAATATGCTTCTTGACATAGACCCTGGCTATCTTGAAGAAGGGAATCCTGCTATACTTGATATTGACGGGATATACGTTCCTTTTTATGCCGACAGCGTACGGACGAAGGGTTCTTTCTCATATCTTGTGAAGTTTGAAGGTATTGACAGTGAGATCGAAGCCAAGAAACTTGTCAACAAGACAGTCTATGCTCTACGTGAGCGACTGAAAGAGTTTATGCTTGAGAACTATGATGAGGAGTATGCTCTCTATGATGATCTCATAGGCTGGACAATCAAGGATATAGATTCCGGAGTGATAGGAAAAGTCGTCGAAATTGACACTAATACGGAGAATGAGCTATTTATAGTAGAAGCTAAGGATGGCAATACTGTCTATATTCCACTTACTGAAGATTTCATAGAGAAAATGGACGAAGAAAATAAAACCATCATCATGCGTCTCCCTGAAGGACTCCTTGACTTAAACTAAAAAATATGAAGATAGGCAGATTGATATTTTATTTATTGTTTGTTGTTGTTTTCTTCAGCTTATCTGTTGCGGCACAAGACAACCTTGAAGACATGACTTTTTCCCAAATGATGAAATCGGTAGATTTGTCAAAAGAGCCAAAGGCTGCCGACCTCATCAGGAAATTTCAGGATCTGGAGGCTCGAAAGAAACTTATGAATGGCCCACTTTCTCCTAAACAGGGTAAATGCAATATTGAGGCATATAGAAAGAAGGAGGTAATTCTAATCACTATTCCTGCGAGCGAACTGTTTGCTCCAAATTCTACGGAACTGTCGGCTGGAGCTTCTAAATATTTGAATCCTATAAAAAGATATATGAAAGATCCGGATATGTTTCGAGTGCTTCTCGTAATGCATACCGACAATACCGGCTCAACTCAATATCGCGACAACATTACTGCTGACCGAGTAGATGCCATCACAGCCTGGTTTGACGATCAAGGTGCCGATACCTCCTATACTTTCTCGTACGCTTTCGGCGACGAATCCCCTCTTGTTCCAAACACATCCATTGAAAACCGAGACAAAAACCGTCGTCTCGAAGTCTTTCTGATGCCAGGAGCCAAAATGCTCGAAGAAGCAAAAAAAGGTAAAATTGACTTCTAAAAGGGTAATATCTTAAAAGTATAAAATCGCTGATTAATTGTGCATTATGAATTATGCATTTTGCATTAATAATATGAAAACTCCCTACTATATAGTTTACGAAGACCGAATTGAACGCAATCTCCAGCTTCTGCGCCGTGTAGAGCAGGAGGCAGATGTAAAGATCATCATGGCGTTTAAGGCCAATGCACTTTGGAAGACGTTTTCGATCGTGAAGCGATATTTCAGTTCAAGCACAGCAAGCTCACTCAATGAGATGCAGCTCTCTCTGGATTATCTTGGCAACGACGTGCATGCTTATTGCCCGGTATATACGGATGAGACTTTTCCCAAGTTTCTTTCAGGTTGCACCCACATCACTTTCAATTCCCTTGCACAGTTCAATCGATTCAAACCGCAGATTGATGAATGGAACTCATCGCATCCAGTGAAGCCTGTAAGTGCCGGACTCCGCGTCAATCCCCATTGCAGTGTGATTGAGACCGACATCTACAATCCGTGTGTGCCCGGTTCCCGTTTTGGGGAATCTGCTGCCGCTCTTGTCGATGGGTTGCCGGAAGGAATCGAAGGTCTTCATTTTCACGCTCTTTGTGAATCAGATAGCCATGATTTAGCAAAGGTGCTTGATGCTCTTAAAGAGCAGTATGGACATTTATTGCCGAAAGTGAAGTGGCTCAATATGGGAGGTGGACATCTTATGACACGTAAGGGTTACGACATCGATTTCCTTATTTCTCTTATGAAAGATCTTCACAAGGAATATCCCAATCTTAAGATCATTATGGAGCCGGGAAGCGCATTCATGTGGCAGACAGGTGATCTCATCACAAAAGTTCTTGACGTGGTTGAGGATGCTGGAATAAAGACAGCTATCATCGACGCATCTTTTGCATGCCATATGCCTGATTGTCTGGAAATGCCTTACAAACCAGTAATAGCTGAAGCTCTCCCGGAAGAAGAAAACACCGATCTTCGTACAGGAGACCATCATTTTGGAGACTCTGAACGTCACACTTACCGTCTCGGTGGTAACTCCTGTCTAAGTGGAGATTTTGTAGGCGATTGGGACTTTGCGCAGCCATTGAAAGCAGGAGACCAATTGACTCTCTGCGACATGAACCACTATACCACAGTAAAAACCAACATGTTCAATGGCATTCAGCACCCCTCCATTTGGCTACAACCCAAAGAAGGCACCCCTATCCTCCTCCGTGAATTCACCTACGAGGATTACCGCGACCGCATGTCTTAATGTCAATGAATCCGGACAAGTATTATTGGAGCAACAGAGCCTCGATCCATCATATAAAAAGATTGAAGGAATTTCTGCCTGAAGGAAGCGATCCTGAGAAGATTCTTCTTTCAGGCAAGCCTCGTTATATTGAGCACATTGAGCAGGAGATCGAAAGCCCTGATGGGCATCGGCACTACGACCTTCTAATTGAATACGACATATATCACCCTTCCCACGGCATATATTTCGGTTGTAGATCAACAACTCTTCCCGACTTTGATCATGCAGTAGAGACTAAAACAGCTCTTAAAGAATGGAATGCAGTGTTGCCACTTGCCCTGCGTCGTCTCAATAACTTCTTCCCGGAAAAAGACTTTTCCTGTCGACTCCGCGACACAGACAATGACAACGACCGCACTTTCTGGCCCTTCTGGATCTCACTTCACGAAGACGAATCCCCCCATGATGTTGCTCAAGAAGCC
>CAYNEZ010000067.1:13159-15484 GCA_964396365.1 uncultured Sangeribacter sp.
ATTAAGACCATGAAGCCCCAACACGATACAATAGAAAAAGTACGTGATTGGATAGAAAACGTATGATCAATAAAAAGCCAGAGACTCTATCTCTGGCTTTTGTGTTAGTGGTTGATAAGTTTTTTCTTTTTTCAGTCATCTTCGTCATCAGTCTGCTCTTCAGTATTTTTAATTGAGTTATTGGCATATTCTTCTTCTTTTTCAATATAATCTTCCGGTCGCCAGTTGATGACTGTCCCAAGAATTTTTGAGAAAAATCCATGTTTCATAAGATTATTCTATTTGAATTTTCTTTGCAAAGTTACTACTGCTTCGTTAGAAATAAAATATACGTATATTTCCGAACTTCTATAGTAACCCTAACTTTGCAACTCAAAAAGATAACAGAACAAAAACTTTGAATTATGGAAGATAATACATTGATTTCATACGATGAGGCTACTTCATCAGCCTTTGAAAAGACAGCAAGATTATCCGAAGTTATTCGATCTGCACCTACGATAACGGCTATGGTCAATAATATGCCTCAAATTGCCGCAGGAATAAGAGAGATACGTTTGGCTCAGATTGAAAGTCGGAAGCAATTGGAAGTGCTTAGAATGCACTCAGAAAGAAATCTTCATAAATTTGACCAAATTATAAGGGGTGCTGAGCGGCGCCTCGACCGTCAGCTTGATGAGATGAAGGAGATAAGGCAACTGATGCGTCAGTTTAATATCGGAAGTCTGTCCCCAGTTGAGTTGTCGATCATTTCTAAGCTAAATGATCAACTCAACATAATCAATTCGCAATTCATGTATGAGCTTCAAATGCTCTATAATCTATAAATATATGTCTACAAATCAAAAAGATTCGCAAGCTGCAATTGATGCCCTCAGCGAGTTGGAGCAGCTTAATGAAGAATTGCCAACTTCAGAAAATAGTAACACTGAGGTCCTTGCTACAATTGATGAGTCTCTTCCGAAACCCAATGAAGACTCTCAATCTACTCTTCCTCTCATGACAGACCAGGAGTTTGATGGGACGATGAGTGAATTGAACAAATTTCTTGGGTCTGTATATCAAGATATGGCTCAAATAGACTCAGTCTTTAATCAGGCAGCAAAATTCTGTATGGAAAGAGCTGACGAATGGGCTGAAGCTGCTGAGAAATCTGGAAAGGGAATTAACTCAGATGAAGGAGCTGTAGCCATTGCTATTGCCAGCGTTGGAATAGCTATGAATGGTCTTGGCAAACTATTGAAGGTCTGGGAAAAGCAAAAGAAAATCAATGAGTACAAAAGAATATGTGAAAATATAGTAAATACGAAAGGTCCACATATCGACTCAATGGTGTCGTTGGCTAAAAGAGCTGTTGATGATGCTTTGAGCGATCTTGAAAGTGTATTAGGACAGCAGATAGATGTATCTTCAGCTTTGACCAATGCTGGTGATGAATCATATTCAGCAGTAAAAGCTATGTTGATGTCATCCTTAAACCGATATAGAGAATCACAGTATGTATTTGACCAGATCATATGGTTGAGAGATCAGATGATAGCATGGAGTCAAGGATCGCTTGAAGACGTTTCTTCCTCCTATCCTTCTTACAAAGAAATCAACCACAAGCTGTTTTTTTGGCTTCATCCCTATGAAGAAAATGAGAGTGGTAAGAACAACAAAATCGAGATAGAGGCAACTTGCGATTATGTGGTGGATGAATACTTAAAGATGACTGGAGGTGCCTATCAATCGGTGAATTCTGATTTCTTGATGAGTTTATGCGACAATGAACTTATGGCTACACTTCTTAACAATTGTTCTGAAAATACAAAGTATAAGCTCTTGTCTCTGTATGAGATTGTTGACCCTCAAAACCTTAGAAATGCCTTGGAAGGAGAGCTGGTTGATTCAGAAGCTATCAAGACTACCTATGAATTGGAATTGGAGGCAGAGAATCTGGTGACACAAGAGAAGAAACATAAAAATCTTATGATCGTCAATGGTCTGCTTCTTTTCATAATGGCATTCCTTCCTATATTTCTAACCAATTGGGCTTGGTATTGGAAGACATTAGTCGGCGTTCTGATAGGAGTTCCAATTATTTATCGAACCTCAAAGGCAATCACCCGAGTTTCAGAGAAGACGGACATAAAGATAAGCCTTGTGCAGCGTTGGCAAAAAAGCTGTATATTGAAAATGACTGGTTATAAACCTCAATCTACATCCATCACCCGCTTGCAAAATAGTATTTGGTCTACTATTATTGCAGCTATCATTGGAGGTGTGATTGGTTCGTTCATTCTTCCTCCTTTTGGAACTATTGTCGGAGCATGTCTTGGAATA
>CAYNEZ010000068.1:0-15430 GCA_964396365.1 uncultured Sangeribacter sp.
GATTGGTTCTGTTGAATGTGTACATATATCGTTTAATTTTTATTAGCTACTTATTGGTTTTAATGTCTTGGAGGTATCTCCCGAATGATTCTCGCCGGATTTCCAGCCACTATTGTATTGGCTGGCACGTCTTTGGTCACCACGCTCGAAGCACCCACCACTGCATTTTCTCCTACTGTAACACCGGGAAGGATAGTTGCCCCAGCTCCTATCCATGCATTCTTTCCAATGTGCACCAGCTTGCACGTTATCACATTCCGGTCATACAGGTCATGATTATTGGATAGAAGCTGCACATTAGCTCCAATCAAAGCTCCATCATCAATGATTATGCCACCGGCTGCCATCATCAGACAGTTTGGCATTATCATTACATTTTTGCCGATATGCACCATATGCGGCCGTATGGCTGTCAATGGAATGCCGATCCTACTTCCATCTCCTATTGTCGGGAACAGACGATGCATTAACTCCAGATGTACTCCGGTGCCGGGCATAGTATGATTGAACTCATATAGCAATTCTTCATGTTGCTTGGCAAGCAACAGATACTCTGAGGGTTGCTTGTTAAGATCAATGCGTATTTCTTTCATATATATTAGTCTTATTTATTCGAAACGCAAATATAAGCATAATTTCCGAATAACACAACTATAATGTAAGTTACTTATGATTCAAAGCGCGGAAATATTTTTATTCGCTGTCCATTATGAAGTATGCATTAATTTTACTAATTTTGCATTCTGAACAAACATTTAACCCTAAATCATGAAATTGTTTACAAAATTTGCGTCAGCCGCTCTTGCATTGATAGCTCTTCAAGCTTCTGCAGCCACTCCTCTCATATATTTCGACCGTCCGGCCGATTTCTTTGAGGAAACATTTGTAATCGGAAATGGCACACAAGGCGGTATCATCTACGGCGATCCCTCTCGCGAACGGATTTCTCTCAACGACATAACATTTTGGACCGGAGAGCCGGACACTGCCGTATACACTCCCGGTGCTTACAAGGCCATTCCGGAAATACGCGCGGCCCTTGATGCCGGCGACTATCAGCTCGCTCAAAAGCTTCAAAAGAAAGTTCAAGGACATTATACAAACAACTATCAGCCAATTGGTAATCTCTTCATTGATTTTGCCGATAAATCCGCTCCCTCTAACTACTCAAGAAAATTAAATCTCGCAGATGCCACAGCAAAAGTGGCATATTTAAAAGGGAACAATGAAATCACTACGGAATACATAGCATCTGCCCCCGATAGCATTATTGCCATACGCATTTCCGCCGATAATCCAATCGATTTCACCCTCTCATTTGAATCTCCTATAAAGAATTATGAAGTAAGTTCCACTAATACCGGTATCATCGCTGAAGGAAGCGCTTCGTATTCTTCCCTCCCTAACTACGTGGATATGCCTGCCGACCAGAAAATGCTATATGATGATGCTCGGGGCATAAGATTTCGTACCGATATTCGTGCAATAGCTCCTGGTGGAACTTTGACTCCAGGCAGCGACGGAACTTTGTCCGTGAAAAATGCCAAAGAGACCATTATTATCGTTGCTATAGCCACTAATTTCAACGGAGCCGACAAAAACCCAGCTACTCACGGCTCAGATTATAGAGCTATCGCGTCCCGAAAAGCTGACAAGGCAGCCTCTAAATCATTTGAACAGCTTCTTAAAAACCATATCTCCGACTATTCAAGCTTTTTCTCTCGCGTAAATATTGACCTCGGCGAGTCTCCGGACGCTCTCAACGATATGCCGACCGACATTCGCCTAAAAAACTATACAGATAATTCAGCTTACGATCCCGACCTCGAAGAATTATACTTCGATTATGGACGCTATCTGCTTATCAGCAGCTCTCGTACTCCAAAAGTGCCGGCAAATCTGCAAGGTCTTTGGAACGAATACCTTCTTCCACCATGGAGCTCCAACTACACTACAAACATCAATGTTGAAGAAAACTACTGGCCGGCAGAAGTGACCAACCTCAGTGAACTTCACATGCCGCTTCTCTCATTCATCAAGCAGCTCCCTACTACGGGCAAAGACACAGCCCGGGAATATTATGGAGTTGAACGTGGATGGTGCCTTGGCCATAATTCCGACATCTGGGCCATAACAAACCCGGTTGGCCTTAATTCTGGCGATCCTCAATGGGCAAACTGGAATATGGGTGGTGCTTGGATTGCATCTCATATTTGGGAACATTATCTTTTCACCCGCGACAAGGATTTCCTCGCTGAGTATTATCCCACTCTCAAGGGAGCAGCTGAATTCTGCCTTGATTGGATGATTGAGGATAAAGACGGAAATCTAATAACCTCTCCCTCCACTTCTCCGGAAAATAATTTCATTGCTCCCGATGGTAAGCCGGCAGCTACTTCAGCCGGTGCATATTCCGATATCGCCATGATCCGCCAATGTCTCGCCGACACTCGTGAGGCGGCCATTGTCCTTGATACTGATGCCGGGCTCGTGAAGGAAATCGATGCAGCTCTCGCTAAAATTGCCCCTTATAAAATTGGGAAAGCCGGTCAGCTACAGGAATGGGCTGTCGACTTCAAGGAGCAGGACCCTCAACACCGTCATCAATCTCATCTTTACGGACTCTACCCGGGTCATCATATATCAATCTCAGAAACTCCAGAACTTGCAAAAGCTGCGGCAAAAACTCTTGAGATAAAAGGAGACAACACCACAGGATGGAGCACTGGATGGCGAGTAAATCTTCTTGCCCGTCTTGCAGATTCCGATAAAGCATATGCCATGTATCGTCGTCTGCTTAAATATGTAAGTCCGGATAAATACAATGGTCCCGATAAGCGTAGAGGGGGCGGAACTTATCCAAATCTTCTTGATGCACACTCTCCTTTTCAAATCGACGGCAATTTCGGTGGCACTGCTGGAGTAGCAGAAATGCTCGTGCAGTCTACTCCAAATTCTATCACGCTCCTCCCTGCACTCCCATCGCAGTGGAAAGATGGTTCAGTATCCGGTCTGCGCACTCGATGCGGTGCCACTGTCGACCTTGAATGGAAAGATGGGAAAATATCTTCCTTCTCTATCATGCCAAATGCCGATGCCGACATCACATTGAAGGCCAATGGCTCTTCATCACCACTAAATCTTACCGCAGGTACCCGCCAAACTCTCTCTTTTTGACTATGTGAGCCCGGAATAACGAAAAATCCACAAAAAAATCCACTTTTATTGAATATTCTCAATAAATTTTATTAACTTTGCAAGAGAAGTGGCTGAAGAGGCGTATGATCTTCCCACTTCTCCTAATAATTTGACCAAATCATACTAACTAATTACTCATCAGAGACACCATGAAAAGATTTGCATTCAAAATGTTTCTTAAGCCCGGCTTTGAAGCCGAATATGAAAAACGCCACGCTCAACTCTGGCCGGAACTCAAAAAGCAGATAGCCGAATCAGGAGTGCGTAACTATTCTATCTATTGGGACAAAGACACCAACATACTTTTCGGATATCAAGAAGTGATTGGCGACTCCAACTCTCAGGATGCCGAAGCTGCTGACGAAATCACACGCAAATGGTGGGATTTCATGTCCGACATCATGGAAGTCAATCCCGACAATTCCCCCGTCACTGTTCCTATAAAAGAAGTGTTCCATCTTGACTGATTTCGAAAAAAATGACTAAGACTTATCATCTTGCGGTTGACCTCGGCGCCACTTCCGGACGTACGATCCTTGCTTCTTTCGACGGTGAGAAAGTAGACATGCAGGAGATCGCACGCTATCATTACCCAATGCTCCCTATCGGCGATCACCAGTATTGGAACCTTCCGCTCATCTATCAGCATATAATCGAATCGATGAAGAAATGTGCCGGCATCCTGTCTGAAATGCCGGAAAAGCCTGCACTCAAAAGCATCGGTATCGACACTTGGGGTTGCGACGTGGCTTACTTCCTAAAAGACGGAAGCATCGCAAGTCTTCCATATTGCTACCGCGACACTCACACAGTAGGAGCTGTAGAGCGTTTCTGTAAGGAAATGCCTAAGGAAGATGTCTATGCAAGGACAGGTATCCAGTTTATGGATTTCAATACTCTCTTCCAACTTGATACAATCCGCCGTAACAACCCGGAGGTTCTTGACAATGCTGACAAGATCCTATTTATTCCCGACGCGCTTTCTTATATGCTGACTGGCAAAGCTGTCACAGAGCGTACGGTTGCTTCCACTTCCCAAATTCTCAATCCAAACACAGGTGAACTCGATGAAGTGCTTCTTGCTAAAGTTGGACTTTCTCGCGACAAGTTCGGTCCGATGATTGAACCGGGAGAGGAAATAGGTACACTTATCCCCCGCCTTGCTGAACTTACAGGCCTTGGAGAAGTACCGGTAGTTGCAGTTGCCGGACACGACACTGCCTCTGCAGTGGCTGCAGTGCCGACACCCGACAAAGATTATGCTTACCTCAGCTGTGGGACGTGGTCACTTCTTGGCATCGAAAATGAAGGCCCTATAATCACTGAGAAAAGCCTTGAATATAACTTCACAAACGAAGGTGGCGTTGATGGCACAATCCGTGTCCTTAAGAACATCACAGGACTCTGGCTCTTCGAACGCTGCCGTGAAGAATTCAAAGATGCTCCCACTGATATATCAGAACTTGCAGCTCTCTATCTTGAAAGTGACTGCCCAAGCATCGTGAATCCCGACGATCCCTCCTTTGCCAACCCGATCAGCATGACAAAAGCGATCGATGAATATTGCGAGAAGACGGGGCAGCCCAAGCCCGAGACGCCTGCAGATTATATTAGGGTTGTCTATAGAAGTCTCGCTAATAGATACGGTGAGATCACTGAATGGCTACGCGAACTTTCTCCAGTAGAAATCAAGCGTCTGCATGTCATTGGTGGAGGATCTCGCAACAAGCATCTCATGCAGATGGCAGCCGATACTCTTGGCATTCCCGTGGTAGCCGGTCCTGCAGAGTGCACTGCCCTCGGCAATGTATTGATGCAACTCCGCGCATGCAAATCGCTCTCATCTCTTAAAGAGATGCGCGACGTTGCCATCAACTCTACCGAAACTGTCACCTTCACCCCCCAAGCTTAAAACCCAGATAACTCTAATAACTCTGATAACTCTAATAATAAAAATAAATTAACCACATTATGAAAGAAGAACTTATCCAGAAGGCTTACGAAGTAGCCAAGGAAAGATATGCCGCTATCGGCGTAGACACAGACAAGGTGCTCCAGCAAATGCAGGATTTCCATCTCAGCATGCACTGCTGGCAAGCTGATGATGTGACTGGTTTTGAGCCTCGCGAAGGTGGTCTCACCGGTGGCATTCAGGTAAACGGAAACTATCCTGGCCGCGCACGTAACATCGAAGAACTCCGCGATGACGTTCTTTACGCAATGAGCCTTATCCCTGGCAAACACCGCCTCAATCTCCACGAAATATATGGTGACTTCAAAGGCAAATATGTTGACCGCGACGAAGTGACTCCTGAATATTTCCAGAGCTGGATCGACTGGGCTAAAGACCACGATATCAAACTTGACTTCAACTCCACTTCTTTCTCTCACTCTAAGAGTGGCGACCTTTCACTCTCTAACCCTGACAAGAGCATCCGCGACTTCTGGATTGAACACTCAAAGCGTTGCCGCGCTATTTCTCAGGCTATCGGTGAGGCACAGAATGATCCGTGTATCATGAACACTTGGGTTCACGACGGCAGCAAGGATATCACTCTCAACCGTTCTCTCTATCGCGAGCTCCTCAAAGATTCTCTCGACCAGATCTTCGAGCATCGCTACGACATGATGAAAGACTGTGTTGAATCTAAGGTATTCGGTATCGGTCTCGAAAGCTATACTGTCGGCAGCAACGACTTCTATACTGCATATGCAGCTCAGCGCAACATGATGATCACTCTCGACACCGGTCACTTCCACCCGACCGAGAGCGTTGCCGACAAGGTGAGTGCTATGCTTCTCTTCGTGCCGGAACTCATGCTCCACGTTTCTCGCCCTATCCGTTGGGACTCCGACCATGTCACTATCATGGACGACCCGACTATGGATCTCTTCAGCGAAATCGTTCGTGCCGGTGCTCTCAACCGTGTTCACTACGGTCTTGACTATTTCGACGCCACTCTCAACCGTATTGGTGCTTACGTAATTGGTAGCCGCGCTGCACAGAAGTGCATGCTCCGCGCTCTTCTCGAGCCAGTCACCACTCTGCGCAACTACGAACTCGAAGGCAAATACTTCCAGCGTCTCGCTCTCCTCGAAGAGTGCAAGAACCTCCCCTGGAATGCTGTCTATGATATGTTCTGTCTCAAGAACAATGTTCCTGTAGGCGAAACCTACATCAAGGAAATTGAAAAATACGAGGCTGACGTCACTTCCAAACGCTAATCACAATCCCAATCACACATATCATAGTATATGAAGTGCACTTCATATACTATGATATATTAGTTTTTTAAGTAAGTAGCTCGCAAAAATTAATGATATGATAAATGCGAGATAATCTTGAGTCAGGTTGGCTGCGGAGCGAAGGAGCTTAGCGAGCTAAGCGACTGAGCGACAATGCCAAGATGGCCAAGATTAGCCGCAGTTATCTTATCAAGACCCTTGCGATTGCTTGGATTACATATGTCGTTTAATTTTTGTGAGCTACTTAGCTAATATATGGGATATTTTTTGATAGCTGCTTAATGATTACGATCTCTTCGACAATTCTGACAAACGATAATTGAAAACTTATACAAACAATGATTTTTCTTGGACTACTTATCATAGCTATCGGCTCATTTTTCCAATCGAGTTGCTATGTGCCAATCAATAAGATAAAAGATTGGAGTTGGGAAAGCTACTGGTTTGTGCAGGCTGTATTTGCATTCTTAATCCTTCCGTTCCTTGGAATGATGCTTGCTATTCCTGAAAACCACTCATTAGGCGAACTCTTTGAGTCTGCTCCATCTTTCAACATCTGGATGACCATCTTATTCGGTGCTCTTTGGGGTATCGGAGGTCTCACATTCGGTCTCTCTATGCGCTATCTTGGCGTGGCTTTAGGACAATCCATTGCTCTTGGCACTTGTGCCGGTCTTGGCACCATCATGGGGCCGGTGATGCTGCAGATATTTTTCCCGGAGCAAGACCCTCTTTCTCAGCTTACTTTCTCCGTCATCATCGGTGTGATCGTTACTCTTGCCGGTATTAATATTATCGGTATAGCCGGAGCCATGAAAGCCAATGCTCTCAGCGAAGATGAGAAGAAATCTTCTGTGAAAGACTTCAACTTCCCAAAAGGAATCCTCATTGCCTTGCTTTGCGGTTTCATGAGTGGATGCTTCAACATCGGCCTTGCATTCGGTGCTGACATCAATTTTGGAGCTCTCACCCCGGCTGAATACAAGACTCTTCCAGCTACTTTCCTTGTGACTTTAGGTGGATTTGTCACCAATGCAATCTATTGCTTCTATCAGAATTCTAAAAATCATACATGGAGTGATTACGGAAAAGGAAACGTATTCCTAAATAACCTTCTCCTTTGTATCCTCGCCGGTGCATTATGGTATAGCCAATTCTTCGGACTTTCCATTGGAAAAGGATATCTGGTTGATTCCCCGACACTCATGACCCTTTCATTCTGTATATTGATGGCTCTGAACGTGATTTTCTCAAATGTCTGGGGTATCATTCTTAAGGAATGGCAAGGTTGCCCACCGCGCACCATAGCTGTGCTTATCGTAGGTATCGTAGTCCTGATTATCTCTTGTTTCCTTCCTCAAATCATCTAATTACATCTAAACCTTTTAAACGAAATCTATATATGTCATCAGTTCTAGATAATAATCCTGCACTTGCTCATCAGGTGGAGCAAGTGGCTGAAGCAGCCGGATATCTCTGGCAGAAAGGCTGGGCGGAAAGAAACGGCGGCAACATTACCGTCAACGTCACCGAGCATATCACTGACGAAATCAAGGCTATGCCCGCTATTGCAGGTCCTTTCCCCATCGGATTCACCCTTCCTCATCTTAAAGGATGCTGGTTCTATTGCAAGGGCACACAGATGCGTATGCGCGACCTCGCCCGTTGGCCTATGGACAATGGCTCCATCATCCGTATCTGTGATGATTGCGCAAGCTATGAAATAGTTGCCGATAAACCGGTGAAACCCACTTCCGAACTCCCCTCTCACCTTGCTGTCCACAATTATCTGATAGGCAAGGGATCAAACTACAAGGCAAGCCTCCACACACACCCGATTGAACTTGTGGCAATGACCCATAATCCCGAATATCTTAAGAAAGATGTGCTCACAAAGATTCTGTGGTCTATGATTCCGGAGACTAAAGCTTTTGCTCCTCGTGGCCTCGGCATCGTGCCTTATATGCTTCCATCTTCAAATGATCTTGCAGAAGCCACAATTAAGGCCATTGATGATGACTACGACGTCGTGATGTGGGAAAAGCATGGGGTATTCGCCGTTGACACCGACATCATGTCTGCTTTTGACCAGATTGATGTCCTTAATAAGAGCGCCAATATCTTTATGTGCGCCTGCAACATGGGCTTTGAGCCGGAAGGAATGTCTGATGCTCAGATGACAGAAATTTCTACTGTCTTCCACCTTCCAAAATAAACTCTCTTCTGACCCGTTTTCCTAAGTCATACTGAGTGACAAAGCGCACCTGTGCGTGTCCCTTCTAATCATAAGAGAATAAAAGCCGGAAGCGATGCCATGCTTCCGGCTTTTCATATTTGTCTATTTCAACTTTTTTTCCTAATTTTGTATTGATATTCACAAACGACGACAAATATGAAACTTTATCGGTTTTTATTTTCTATAATCCTCATCTCCATCCTCTCTTTCAATGCCGCTGCCTATGACAGCGTTGATTTTCACTGCGACCAAGACACTACTGTGATCAATGCCTTGCTCAATAGTCCGGAGCTTAAGGATATGGCTCCGGAAAGCAGAGTGGCATTCTTTGCACGCAATCTTGTTGGTGCTCCTTCAGCCCTCAAGTCTCAGATTCTTGAAGCTGACACTATGATCTTTACTGTTGACATTCACTCCTTCACTCCTCTTAGCTTAATTTCCACTTGCGTTGCACTCGCCAAGGCATACGAAACGTCTTCAGCCCCTAATTGGCGAGACTTTGCCGACAAATACGAAAATATTATGTTCAAACGCGGCGAGGCTACTGACTTTGTTTCAAGATTCCTTTATCCTTCTGATTGGATTTCCGATAATATTTTCCGAGGCAATGTGACCGACGTGACCTTCAATCTGGAAGGGTTGGCTGCAAGAAAAAAAGAAAAGTCAATCGACTATATTTCCCACCACAGGGATGACTTTAAGGCCTTCGCGAATCCTGCCAACTACGACCGACTCAAAATGCTTGAAATGGGATTTCGCAACCATCAGATTCCATATATTTCAAATGGAGATTTGATGAATTCCAAGCGTTTCAATCCTCAGGCAAAGGATGGTGATATATTTTTTCTTATGACACCAGACTTCAATCTTGACAGCCGGGAAATGGGAATACTGACCCGAGACGGAGACAAACTGCTGATTATTCAACTATCTCCCTCAAAAGATAATGTCACATTGGAGGAGCTTCCTTTTGAAAACTATATAAAAAGGAATGTAAAGCGCATTCAGGGGGCAAGAATCATCCGTATCGCCAAATGAAAAAGCCCTTCTTAAAGGTCATTGCTTTCGATCTTGATGACACGCTCATCCCTGAAGTGCTATTTTTAAAAAGTGGCATCCATCACATAGCATCATTCATATGTAAAAGATACCCTGAATTGCCAAACCGGCGAATCGTATCTGCTATGGAAGTAGCCCTACTCACCCATAGAAATCATTATTCTGCACTCGAGTCCTTATTGGAAGAATTTGGGCTTAGAGAGTCCGTAAATATGAAAGGAATTGTATCGGAGTTCAGGAATCATACTCCCGATCCTTCCATCTATCATCTTTCTCCTTCAATGGAAGAAGCTCTCAAAATTCTCAAACAAAAGAATATACCGACTGCTTTGATCACTGATGGAAGAAGCGTTACTCAACGCAATAAAATCAAGTCTGCCGGACTCTATTCTTATTTTGACAAATCCGACATTCTGATATCTGAGGAGACAGGACATGATAAATATGACCCCGACAATTTTCTTCATGTCATGAAGAAATATCCCGAGGCCAATGAATTTCATTATGTTGGTGACAATCCTTCAAAGGATTTTCTTCATCCTTCAAAACTTGGGTGGCATACCCATCTTACTCATATTTTTCCTCTGGCAATACACCAAAGATTTCGCTGACAAGCATATTTCTTTATTCCCAAAGCTTTGAAACCGTACGTCTTGCAAGTCCAAAGACATACCGCAGTTGAGTTAGGGAATACCAAGATAACGATGGATTTGTAGGCTCAAAGTCCATCGTGGATCTTGAAGCACACGCCCCACTGTTCGCATAGTGTTAGCCTCCCTGATCTTCTTGTCTGCCACATAACATGGCTGAAGATACATTAAGGTCTGATCTCCACGACACGGCAAATCAAAATATACATCAAGCGCCTGACCTACATCTACCACCTTGATTTCATCTGCATACGCCACCTTGAGTTCCGGATCGCCTATCATATCCTCTATCCCTATCTTAGGAGATACGGTCACCCAATCAATTCCTTCCGGCAGAAGATTAGTCCCATTGGTTTCTATAGCTATTTTCTTACCGGTAGCATGATGGAGTAATCTGATGAAATCAGCATCTATCCACAATGATGGTTCCCCGCCGGTCAGTACCACCCAATCCGCTTTATAAAGATTTACCGCCCTGATGATATCTGTGTCAGTCATTGCTACACCCTCGTTATGACGCGTATCGCAGAACGGACATTGCAGATTGCAGCCCGAAAACCGTATAAACACCGAAGGATACCCTGTGTGGTGTCCTTCACCTTGCAGAGAATAGAATATCTCATTTATTCTTTTCATCTCAGTCCTCCTCGTAAGCTGCTGTATTCCCTTCTGACTCTTGCACCTCACATCGGTAGCATTCCGGAATCGAATCCACTATCCACCGAGCAATATTCTCAGCTGTTGGATTGAAGTCAAGCACATCATTGAGAATGGCATGATCAAGCTTTCCGGCCACTAACTCTTTGATCTTCGTAAAATCCACTACCATTCCCGACTCATTAAGCTCTTTAGCCTTACACTCCACCGTTATCACCCAGTTATGTCCATGCAGACTCCGGCACTTGCTCTCATACGGCAGTTCCAATCTATGAGCTGCTGATATCTCAAGCCTCTTCTTAACGTAATACATCCTTATTCCTTAACTCTTTGTTCCTAAATTATCATTTATCATTGATAATTAATCATTGATAAAAATACCCGCATCCCTAAGTGCCTCCATACGCTCCACGCATGTCCCGCACTTGCCACAATGCTTCTCTCCTCCCTTATAGCAGGAATACGTAAGATTATAGTCTACGCCGATTCTCTTCCCGATTCTTGCTATGTCGCTCTTGGTGATATTGGTGTATGGAGCATCTATGACAATTCCGTCATACGTTCCCTCTTTTATGGCCTCACTCATGGCATCCACAAATCCCGGACGACAGTCAGGATAGATTGCATGGTCTCCACCGTGATTGGCAAGCATCACCTTCTTGAGCCCACGGCTTTCAGCCAAGCCGGCAGCTATCGAAAGCATGATGCCGTTGCGAAATGGCACTACAGTCGATTTCATATTTTCATCTGCATAGTGGCCTTCAGGAATTTCATCACCACCTATGAGAAGCGACGACTTGAAGTATTTTCCCATAAATTCAAGAGGAATCACGATGTGCTCGATATCCAGCATCCTGCAATTTATGCGGGCACATTCTATCTCTCTGGCATTGTGACGCGAACCATAATCAAAGGTCACTGCAAGTGCAATCTGGTCTTTTCGCTCATGGAGAAGAGTGGTGGAATCCATACCTCCACTCAGCACTATTACTGAATCTTTCATATCAGAACTCAAGTTGGGATATACGTCTCTGTTTTGCTAATTCCTCGTGTTCCGCATCCCCCCAGTTGGCAAACGGATGAATGCTTATGCCCCCTCTCGGCATAAAGATCCCTTTCACTTCAATATAGCGTGGATACATCAGATCCCGAAGATCCTTCATGATTATGTTGACACAATCTTCATGAAAATCGCCGTGATTTCTGAATGAGAAGAGATAGAGTTTCAGGCTCTTGCTCTCCACCATTCTGATTCTTGGGATATATGATATTTTTATATGTCCGAAATCAGGCTGTCCGGTCTTCGGACATAGTGTAGTGAATTCAGGACAGTCAAGTCGCACCACATATTCATTCTCAGGGTGCTTGTTTTCAAATGTCTCCAGCAATTGGGGAGCATAGTCAGTGGGATATTTTGTCCCCTGATTTCCAAGGAGGGTAACTCCTTCGAGTTCTTCTTCTGTTCTCATAATCTGATCATCAAAGGTGATTCAAAAAAACCGGTATTCTCCGGAGCAGTTGAATAGACAGTTCAACGCCGACACAAAATTACAAAAAAAACTGCTATCTCACAATAGCAGTTAATAAGTAGCAACTCAAGACTGAAGACTAAAGACTCAAGACTGAAGACTCAAAGCACAAGCATTGCGATAAAATGCGCCACTACAGCCGCCACCAGCCCTCCTATCGTATGTGCAAGTATCGCCTTTGATGTCAGATTGCGGTATCCAAGTGAGTCAAGCATTGCTGTGTGGGTGCTCAGATATCCGCTCCAACACATTCCGATAGCTGTAAATACGCAAATTGCATTCCCATCTACCCAGCCTTCAGCCATAAACTTAGGAAGCAGGCCAAGGGCTGCACCCACAGCTCCAAGAGCTGTGATCGGGAAGCCAATTAGATGCGGATCGTGGAAACCAAAAAGCCATTCAAACACCACATTGATCTTGCCTACAAGCTTTGGCAAAAGCTCCACCCCTTGATAGGCACTGCCGTCATAGCCATTAGGGCCAGCTCCAAATGTAAGCATCATCACCAAAGTTGAGATCACGAGCACACCCGGAATAATGGCAAGTCCTACTTCTACTCCCCCTTTTCCTCCGTCAAGCACAGCATTAAGGATTCTGGTGAATAGTGACTCTTCCTTATTCTTTCCCTCTTCTTCAGTCTTTTTTATTTCATCATACACCTCATCTACAGCTTCCATATCCCTGTAATCAGGGTGTGATCGAAGTATAAAATGCTGCATGCAACGAGTCGATACCACACAGCCTACTATCGCACCGAAGAATCCGATCAAGGGCTCTACGGTATAGCCAAGACTGATCATATAGATGATCACGAGTAGCCCCATTCCAAACGCTGTCCCGAAGTTGGTCAGTGATATGAATTGGTATTTCTTGAAATATCTCGCAAATTGCTTATCTTTCGATATCGTGATTATTGCCGGATTGTCTGAAAGGAAAGTCATCACTCCTCCAAGCGATGCCACCCCCGGAAGATTGAAGATAGGCTTCATTATCGGCTGGAGTATCTTCTGCAGCATTGCCACGACTCCGAATTCCACAAGAATTCTTCCGAGTGCTCCCGTAAGCACACACACAGCCATTAAGAAAAAGCATGTGTTGAGCAGAAGGTCGTGGGCTGTCGCCATCATAGTCTTCATCATTGGTGCCACACCCATCTTAAATGCTATGGCCCCGAATATTACAAAAACCCACATTAGGCAGACAATCCCTGTCAGATATGTTTTTTTCCCTGATTTTGTCTTTGTATCCTTATTGGCCACTGACTCTGTGGTCACATTAGTAGATTCCATGATGTATATAGTTTAGTTTTAGTCATCTTTTCCAAAATCAACCTATCCTCCCTTCAAATTGTCAATCCACACTTTCGTTCGGATCCCCTCATTTTGTCATTCCGTCAATTTAGCTTTTTGCCCAAACCCTCGACACTTCATATTTTAGAGGCATACCATCATTTGAAATTAAACAAGTTCATGTGCCATGTCAATCCTACTGATCCATAGAGCGTTTCCTTTTGCATGATATCCGATGGATTATAGTTGCTTCCATACGAGCCAAAGAGAGCTGCGTGCACTTTAAGAAGATGCTTTCCATTTCGGATTGGATACCATTCTCCTACAACTCCACCGATGAGAAGTTGCGACCCACGTGCCACTTCTGTCTTGTCTGTCATGTTGACGCCTCTGTTGCAGTCATATGAGATTTTTCCTGTGACTTTCCACTTTGAATTGATATCCCATGCGGCCTCTCCCATGAATGTATTGTTCTTGAATGGATTATTGTCTGGATACGTACGCGTCATGAGATCTGCAATCAGTGAGACTTTATTGTTGATCACAAATTTATTACCCAATGCTACATAATTGCAGAACTTTCCTCTTAGATATTCCACTTCATTCACTGACCATATCGTCTCAAAGCGTAGCCAGTCCAGAAGTTGATGATTGCCTCGCCACATAAGGTTATACGCATAGAGATTGCGGTCTTGAGGAGTAGCAAACAAGCTTTGCGAAACCTGAAATGCCAAGTGGTCTCCTTCTGTAATTTGACATCCACCCGATACTCCAAACTGATAGCAAGCTACATTTGTCACAAAAAGGTTCGGACACATTAGATTGATCGGAGCTCTGTCATACTCATATCCACCTATGAGCACCACCTGCTTGCCGGCACCCACATCAAATCGTCCGAACTTGTAGTTGATATCAAGGATGTCTGTCTGATCCCAGAATGTATTGTCCTTAGGTGTTCTTGAAAAACGCTGCCGCCATGTATAGGTTAGGCCTTCCGTCAGTTCGCCATGTGCCTTCAGGGCAATGTATTTGCCGATGAAGCCTGTCTGCGAATTGTCAAGCTTTTTTCTGTGGTCTACCATCTGCCAGTCAAGACGGGCCTCAAGGTCAAGCGAAATGAGATGATCCTCAGGCTCATGATGCTGAGTATCTTCCGGCGATGCATACGACGATAACGCCACCGTCATCATTACTGCCGCAGCAGCAGTTTTTATTAATTTCATAAAAATGAAGTTATTTAAACTTATTTTTTAAGGCAAGCTTGCTCGCGCTCTGCCGAACGTGTTGGGATTGCAGAAGCCTCACAGAAGCTCTGAGTGCAATTATGCTTCAAAGTAATCCTGATTGCTACTGCGTTGCAAAATTAGAAAAATATTCCTAATATGACAAATTTTTATCCCAATATTTAAGCCCCGACTCATAAAAAATGGGGGTCGGGGCCTTAATATAATCCAATCCCTTTTCGGCCATCCCGACCCTATCTCCATCTCCTCCATCTCTGCCCCCTCTGACCATCTTCGACACCTCCAATCATCCAAATACCAAATCCCGATTTGCATATGTCAT
>CAYNEZ010000069.1:0-15125 GCA_964396365.1 uncultured Sangeribacter sp.
TAACGGTTATTTCTATAGCATTCTGTCAGTGTGGTCGCAAAAAAGGCCATCATATTGACCTTGATGGTATGCATATTGAGCTTCCAGATACTTTACGCGTGGGAATGCTCAATTCTCCTACTACTTATTTTGACTATCGTGGCACTCCGATGGGCTACGACTATGAACTGATGGATCGATTTTCAAAGTTCTATGGTCTTGAATTTAAAGTTGTGATTGGTGGTACAATTTCAGAAATGATCCAATGGCTTGATGAAGGAAAAATTGATATTGTAGCAAGTCCTGTGCCAGTTACTTCCGAATTTCAAGATCGCGTCATTCTGTGTGGACCTCGCAACGTAAGTTCACAGGTACTTGTGCAAAAAACAAATGTCCCAAATGATTCCTTGATTAAGGATGTCACAGATTTAGTAGGACGTGCAGTCACGGTGCAAAAAGATTCAAAATACTTCTACCGAATGCAAAATCTAAACGAGGAGATCGGTGGAGGAATTAGTATAATCCCCCTTGTCAAAGATACAATCAGCGATGATGAATTGCTCAAAATGGTATGGCAGGGAGATATGCCTCTTACTGTTGTTGACTCCGATGTGGCAGAAGCAGCACTCTCCTACTATCCAGGTCTGGACATTTCTGTTAAAGTTAGTCTCGATCAATATTCAAGATGGGCGGTAGCACCTGAATCGCAAGGAATTGCCAAGGCGCTCGATCGATGGTTTGCTGACGAAAAAGATGATGTGTCTGCCGTTTTCAGCAAATACTACAGATTGTCAAAATTAGAATTCTTCGAAGCGTTGCCCGATGGATTTGATGACATTCGAACGATGTCTTTTGCCAATGGCCAGATTTCCCCTTATGATAATATATTTAAGAATGCGGCAAAAAAAACGGGGCTTGATTGGCGGCTTATCGCCGCAATAGCCTATGTGGAATCACATTTTGATGCAGATGTCAAAAGCTGGGCCGGAGCATTGGGAATCATGCAGGTCATGCCACGCACCGCATCTTCTTATGGATATCATCCAGATGAAATGCTTAATCCTGCAAAATGTGTAGATGTGGCTGTTAAAACTTTGTCAGATCTCAATTCAATATTTGAAAAAAGAGTAAAAGATCCTGTAGAAAGGGAAAATTTCATTCTTGCTTCCTACAACTCCGGACCGGGACATATACTGGATGCAATTGCGCTTGCAAATAAATATGGGCTAAATTCTCAGATATGGGATGATAACGTCGAAGCCGCTGCAATTATGAAATCTAAACCGGCGTACTACAGAGACCCAATTGTAAAAAATGGATATTTCCGTGGAGAAGAGACTGTCAATTTCGTACATAAAGTACAAGCCGCTTACTCATACTTTAAAGATCGTACTTGAGACTTGAGATATAAAAGGAGACATTAGACATTTTCTAAGTCTCCTTTAAATTTATTTAACATTTTAGGGTGTCACGGTGCAATGACTACCTTTTCCTAAGTTTCTACCTGAAAAAATTAGGTTTATGCAGAGATTTCTTTTAAATATTAAAGAGATCTCTTAATTTTGCAACTATTACAAAATAATAGTTATGTTTAATAAATACAGAATAATACTTCTTCTCACCGGAATGTCAGTGATTACATCAAGCATGAAGGCAGATGAGAAGATTTGGACATTTGATGATTGCATTGAATGGGCCACGACAAACAACACAGCAATCCGACGAACAATGCTCAACATTCAATCGGCTCGTCAGGATTATCTTTCTGCTAAGGATGCTTGGCTCCCGACTGTGGGTTTTACGACAAACCAAAGCCTTACCAATTATCCTTCTCCGGGGGCAGGACGAAATGGCAATTCCTATGGAAGCACATACAATATTGGGGCATCTTGGACAGTATGGGAAGGAAACGTCAGGAAATACCGTCAAGAATCTGCGAAAATTCTTGAACAGCAACAGGCACTGGCCGGCGACGATGTCGTAAAGACACTGAAACTCGGTATCCTTGAGGCGTATTTAAATATAATGTACGCATCTGAAACGGTTACAATTGCAGAACAAACTCTTCAAGTGAGTACAGCACAGGCAGCCCGCACTCAAAAACTTGCAGAATCCGGAAGATCTTCGCAAGTAGATTATGCCCAAATAGAAAGCCAAAGGGCACAGGATGCCTACAATCTGACTCAAGCCAAAAGTAACTATGAAAGTGCAAAGATGGCATTGAAAAAAATTCTGGAACTCGGAATAGACTATAATCTACAGGTTGCTGATATATCTTTCAATGATACAGATGTGCTTTCTTCTCTTCCTGATCGAATTGAGGTTTATAATACGGCGGCTGCATGGCTACCTACAATTAAAAGCAACGAGCTAAGCAGGGAGATATATGCCAATGATGTCAAGATAGCAAAAGCTGGAAATCTCCCAAACCTTGCCCTGCAGGGTGGTCTAAGCACAGGCTATAATTCAGGTGGAAACAGTTGGACAAACCAGATAGGACATAATTTTAATGAAAATTTAGGTCTGACTCTCAGCGTACCTATATATGATGGGAACTCAACAAAGAGAGCAGTTGCAAAGGCAAGGATAGCAGAGCAAGAATATGATATAAATAAAAAAGAACTTCTTGACAATCTTTCGCAGACTATAGAAAGCCTATATATTGATGCGACAAATGCTAAGGCAAGATATGAAGCCGGCATATCGCAATTGAATGCAATGAAGATAACTGATGATCTTGTCAACCGCCAGTTTGAACTCGGATATGTCAATCCTCTTGATCTTCTTACTGCACACAATAATCTGCTGAATGCACGCCTTGAACTTCTTCAAAGTAAATACATGTCGATTCTTGCAGGAAAGACCATAAATTATTATGCCACACAGGATGTAGAATTAAATAATTAAGATATAATGAAATATTCAATTATTCCAGCTGCCCTTCTACTGGCAGTTACTTCCTGCTCAGAAAAGTCATCTTTTGAGTTGGACACATATAAAGTAGAACCCACATCTCTTTCTGAGATTGTGACCGCAACCGGAACTATGGAGTCGGTGACCTCTGTGGATGTCGGTACACAGGTGACAGGCATTATAAGTAGCCTTTATGTTGACTTTAATGATCAAGTGACAAAGGGTCAGCTTATAGCTGAAATTGACAAGACTGTGCTTCAAAGTGAATTGCAGAGTGCTGACGCTACGCTCGCTTCAGCAAAAGTGACATATGATTATACTAAACGCAATTATGAGCGCGATAAGGCATTGCATGACGAAAAGTTAATCTCCGACTACGAATTCCAGACCTCAAAAAAGGATTATGAAGTAGCAAAGATGGCATACGAAAAGGGGCAAGCCGATCGAGTAAGAGCAGCAAAAAATCTTACTTATGCGGAAATAACTTCTCCTATAGATGGCATTGTAGTTTCAAGGGAAGTGGAAGTAGGCCAGACAGTTGTATCCAATATGAGTGTAGCAAGTCTCTATGTAATAGCTGATCTTGACCATATGCAAGTAGTGGGTGCCGTAGACGAGGCTGATATAGGTCAGGTTAAAGTTGGGCAGCATGTGACATTTACAGTAGATGCTTATCCGGAAGACACCTTCACAGGGACTGTCACGCAAGTGAGAATTAACCCTACGACCACTAATAACGTTGTGACTTACGAAGTAATAGTCTCTACTACAAATCCTGATCATAAACTTCTGCCTGGCATGACAGCTAATCTTTCTATTTTTACTCTGGAGCTTGAGGGAGCCACTGCAGTGCCCTTGAAAGCATTGAAATTTGAACCGATGCCAGACAATGAAGGCTCTGATCTTCCTCAACCTCAGCCTCTAAAAGAAGCTGCTAAAAATTCTGTTTGGGTGGTACGTGACAACAAACTCGTTGAAACAGCAGTAGAATTAGGGATGAAAAACAGTGTCTATCAGCAAATAACATCCGGACTTAAACAAGGGGATGTGGTAGCACTTCAGTATGAAGAGAAACAAACTGGTAGTGAAAAAATGCCAAAAGCTCAGGAAAATCCGTTTATGCCAAAGCCACCGGGGTCGAAAAAAAAGTAAACTGATATGGCAAAAGAGATAATTAAAATAGAGAATCTTAAACGCTACTTTAAGGTTGGAGATGAGACTGTAAAGGCACTTCGCGGAGTCTCCTTCACCATCCATGAGGGTGAGTTTGTCACCATCATGGGTACCTCCGGATCCGGAAAGTCAACTCTCCTAAATACCCTCGGATGCCTTGACACACCCACAGCAGGAGAATATTACCTTGACGGAATAGCTGTCAAGGGTATGGGAAAGAATGAAAGAGCACGTATCAGAAATCGAAAGATAGGTTTTATTTTTCAGAACTACAACCTTCTTCCTAAGACCACAGCTCTTGAAAATGTAGAACTTCCTTTGCTATATAACTCGTCAGTAAGTGCAAAAGAAAGGACGGAAATGGCTGAGAAGTGTCTGCGGGAGGTAGGACTCGGTGAACGAATTTACCATAAAAGCAATCAGATGTCTGGCGGACAGCAACAACGAGTGGCTATTGCAAGGGCTCTTGTCAATAATCCTGTCATAATTCTTGCTGACGAAGCAACCGGAAATCTTGACACAAGGACTTCTTTTTCAATCCTTACGCTCTTCCAGCGTCTGCATAGAGAAGGAAAGACGATAATATTCGTCACTCATAACCCAGAACTGGCTCTATATTCGTCGCGCAATATAATGCTGCGCGATGGCAGGATAGTAAGCGATGAATACAACCATGACATTAAGTCGGCAGAAGAGGTCTACAAGAATCTTCCTGTAGACACAGAATAATAATCCTTGATCTTTCTACACAATGAATATATCAAGTCTATCAAAAATAGCAATAAAAGCTCTTGGCAATAATAAGATGCGTTGTTTTCTGACCATGCTCGGTGTGATCATTGGGGTCGGAGCTGTCATAGCGATGCTGGCCATAGGCCAGGGATCGAAAAATTCGATCAAGGCTCAGATCTCAGAAATGGGAAGCAATATGATCATGATAATGCCTGGAGCAGAACGGCGTGGAGGTGTGCGTCAGAGCAGCGACGACATGCAGACGCTCAAACCGGCTGACTATGATGCCATATTAAATCAAGCCACTACTATTGCCAATATAACTCCTATGGTTTCCTCTTCAGGTCAATGGGTGAATGGCAACAACAACTACCCTTCACAGGCTCAAGGAGTCAACACTCAGTTTCTTGATATTCGGCAGCGAAAAGTGGCTGAGGGGGAAATGTTTACGGAGGCAGATGTCAAGTCAGCCGCAAAAGTTTGTGTCCTTGGCAAGACTCTCGTTGATAATCTTTTCCCTGATGGTACAGATCCTCTTGGAAAAGTAGTGCGTTTTGGCTCTATTCCCCTTACAGTGATTGGTGTATTGGATGAAAAAGGCTATAATACCATGGGGCAGGATCAAGATGACCTTGCGCTCGTTCCATATACCACAGTGATGAAGCGTATGCTTGCAGTTGACTACATACAAGGTCTTCAGGCATCTGCAATTGATGAAAACAAAACCGATGAGACTATAGCTGAACTTACGGATATTCTTAGGACTAATCATAAACTGCGTCCGGAGCAGGAGGACAACTTTACTATCCGATCCATGCAGGAACTCGCAGAGATGATTTCTTCAACATCTTCAATGATGACTGTTCTTCTGGCTGCAGTAGCGGGAATTTCACTCCTTGTAGGAGGAATTGGAATTATGAATATCATGATCGTGAGCGTTACAGAACGAACGCGTGAAATTGGCCTTAGAATGAGCATCGGGGCCACAGGACGCGATATCATGACCCAGTTTCTTATTGAAGCCATCATCATATCCGTGACCGGAGGCTTGCTCGGGATCATTCTTGGAGCGCTGGCTACATGGCTGATTAAGATATTTGCTAATTGGCCTGTCCAGATCGATCCATCGTCAGTGGTGCTCTCATTTGCTGTTTGCACAGTGATTGGAGTGATTTTCGGGTTCTACCCGGCTGCAAAAGCATCAAATCTCGATCCAATAGAAGCTATAAGATATGAATAAATCACTATTCCACTAATATATATATGACTCCACCAATTAAGAGTAGCAAGGCAGGGACGGCAGCAGTAATTCTGTTGGCGTTCCTGCTATTCTATTTTCCTTCTATGCTGACACTCTTTTCCAATAACAGCGAGCCCAAAGATATGACAACGTTCAATATTTTGATGGCTACATGCTATACCGGAATATTCTGTGCTAACTATTTTCTGATAGTACCCAAGATATTCATTGGAAGGGATAACAAGTTTCTATTTTTTCTTATAAATTTCATTCTTGTAGTCTGCTTATGCTCCATATTGCCGATATGGTTTGAATCTCATGGAGGCTTGCCCCGACCAAGACATATGCAATCTGAACCTATGACAGATGGTCAGCTTTTTATGGGGTATATAAGATTTATAATAAGGGATGGCGTAATGATGATTCTTTCCATTGCTTTTGCATATGCAATGCGACTGTCGAAAGCGCGAGAAGAGATGAGGAGCCGGGTGCTTGAACTCGAAGCTGAACGAAGAAACACTGAGCTTATGAGCCTCAAAGCGCAACTAAACCCTCATTTTCTTTTCAATTCTCTCAACAACATCTATGCATTAATTGCCATAGACACTGAAAAGGCACAAAAATCTCTCCATGAACTTAGCAATATGCTCAGGTTTATGATTTATGATGCGGAGTCAGAGACAGTACCTCTTGACAAAGAAATACAATTTATCAGCGATTTCTCTCGATTGATGAGTCTTCGACTCAATCCTTCGGTGAATTTGACATGCGAGCTTCCGGTAGTCAACGATAATTCTCTTAAGATAGCTCCTCTTTTGATTCTCACTATTGTAGAAAATGCTTTCAAACATGTGTCTATTTATGAAAATAAAGGATTCATCAGGATTAAAATACTTATCGATGAGAAATATTTACGCTGTAAAGTAGAAAATTCATGCAGAAAAGAAGGAAATAAGAATCTTGAGAAAGGAGTATCCGGAGTAGGACTGAAAAATATCGAAAAACAACTTAACCTGTTATATCCTAATGCCTATCATCTTCTCATAGATAATGATTCGGGTGTCTATAAAGCTGAACTATTAATATTGAAGTCTGCCCTATTAGAGAACTTTAATCAAAGTTGATATGCAATCTTAAAGCCTCAGAAACGTTATTTAAACATGGACAAAAAATTGAAATGCATCGTAATAGATGATGAACCACTGGCACGAGAATTGATAAAGACCTACGTTGAGAGGACTCCAACACTCACACTACTTGGATGTTTTGAATCTGCTGCAGAAGCTGTCAAGATTGTAATGGAAGGAACGGCAGACTTAATATTTCTTGACATTAATATGCCTATGCTCAATGGAATAGACTTCGCGGCAATTATACCCTAATGCACCCGAATCATATTCGTGACAGCTTATGACAGCTATGCCCTACAAGGATTTAAGGTTAATGCTCTCGATTATCTATTGAAGCCGGTAAGTTATTCTGATTTTCTGAAATCAGTGAGCCGTGCACTTGAATGGAAATCTATGAGCGATTCTTATTTATCAAACACGCATAATGATTCGTCGGCGCCTCGGATGATAACTATCAAAGTCAAAAACCAATTAGTGCAAATGAGACTTGACTCCATTGAATATGTTGAAGCGAGAAACGACCGAGTGATAGTGTTTAGGAAAGACTGTTCTCCCCTGCCCTCTCTTATGACTCTCAAGGAAATTGAAGATATTTTGCCATCCGACACATTTATGAGGGTACATAGATCTTTTATTGTGAATATACCGCTTGTAGAGATTGTGGAACGTAATAGGATTGTCTTCGGCAAGACATATGTACCTATATCCGAAAACAAGCGTGAGGAGTTTCTTTCAAGACTTGGAAAGTGACTGGATCTCTTGTGTGACTTTTCTTACTGCACATTTCATTCCAGGCGATAATGGTTCGCGAGAAAGCATAGATATACGTTCTTTCAGTTCACATAAAAGTTCCGGAAAATAGCGGCACATTTTGATTGAGATGTAGAGTGAAAAACATCTGATTGCATATGGATCACATTCCGAATTGATTTTAGAAAGACAAAAATCGAGGAAGTCAACTCGAATACTTTCTTCTGGATAGTCTTGATCTCTAAGCAATTGAAGAAGCATTCTTATTTTAGCTATTTGCTTTTCTTCAAGCAAAGAATCAATAAATAATTTTTGATTAGACTGCAACCAAGAAGCATCTTTTTTTCTAAGATGAGTCATACACCAAAGTGCATTGGAGCTAATTTTCTCTTGATTTGAAAGCGCAAGAGATAAAAGTCTGTCTCTATTATCGGGAGACAGAGAAGCCCATTCTATAATAATATGAATCTCTTTTTTTCCAAGTCTACCATTTAAAGCAGTTTCTAACTCTTGTATCATGACTCTGCTTTACGGTTTCTTATGAAAGTAACTATAGAAATTGTCAAATGAAGTAATATGCCATATACGAGTGTTGCAATAAGTGCAAAAGCTTCATTGATGATTATCAAGGCTGAGAGTGGCATTGGAAATTCTGGACGAGCTTGATTTATTGCAGATAAAACAGCGACAATGCTAAGCACGACAAAAAGTATAACCATTGAGAATGGAGCAAAGCCAAATTCATATTTGCCTATTCGAATCATATTCACGAAAGTTTAAGGTAATATTGTCTATCTTGTTCAGGAAAACGTTCTATGGAATATCTAAGCATGGTTCTTGGCATTTTCGCAGCATATCTATCAAGAAAACACCTCAGTTGTTGCTCACCACCTCTCTTTCCCAATTCGCGAAGCATCCAGCCGGAGGCTTTATGAATTAGATCATGCTGATGACTTAAGTATTTTTGCGACAAGCGCAAAGTGTCGTCGTAAATTCCATTGCAAATAAGTGTCCATGTGGCTACAATAGCAACGCGCTGATGCCAAAGGCTGTCTTGGCGTTCTGAAAATTTTTCCAAGATTGTACGCTCCTCCGGATATAATACAAGATATTCTCCTAAGATTTTCGGAGCAACTAAATCTACGAGATCCCAATTATTACCATATGGAATAAGGTCAATATAGGTAGTTACGACATCTTTGATTGTTGTGTGACTTTTAGTCTTGACGGCCCTTTTATACAGCTCTATCATGAATAGAAAACCTGCCAGACGCACCTCATGCCACTCTGATTTCACAAGATCAATGGCATCTTTCAAAGATACAAGAGACAGGCATTCCTTAACTATTGAACGGGTCTCGGGAACTTTTATTCCCAAAAATTTATCTCCATAGCCATACTGACCGGGTGCACACTTGAAGAAACGCATTAGATGCTTAGCTTTAGCCTCATCTCCCATTCCTATCATAAGATTTTCTATTTCTTTCGCATTTTTCGTCATACTAATTTTTTTTGGATCCGATTACAAAATGAGGTTTTTTCGACTTATTTACGAATACAAAATTAACTAAAAAATATGAAAATAAAAATTCTTTTTATTAATCTTCCGCCATCTTTTGGCTCGTCATTTTAGTTTTTTAAGGAAACTCGCCGATTTTCAATTCGGTGTATTTTCCTTCATTCATCAGTCACGATGCCCGCATTCTTTCCAGGCATTCCAATACGCTCGGCATAAATTAATGAAATTAAACAACATTGCAAATCTTTTAGTCGTTAAACATAATCAGAATCCAAAGAACCGTCTGTAATACGCCAGCCGAGAAAATATTACGATTCACTCTTGCATAAAACAAAGATATATGCTATCTTTGCATCTGAAAATCAATCCTTGCCAGCAACTTAGCCTGCAAGTGGGCAGTTTTCACTCCGACCGGAGAATGCAACTCGATTAAATCAAAAGTTACCTAAGATTATGAAAAGATTAATATTTACAATCTGTATTTCATTTTCATTATTAGCTTGTTATGGCAACAACCTGGAAAAACAATACAGGAAGTTGATTGAGAAATATGACATAGATCAAGCTGTCAAAGAAATAGATCGAGACAATGCATCAATCTTCTGGGACATCATGCTCAAGAACAATGAACTACGCAAAAAATTCATTGAAGACATCGAAAAGAACAAAGGAGCTGAAAAAGAAACCATAGAAAAGACTGCCCAACTGCCACGATTCTATCCAAAAGAAGAAGAGGCCATCGTAGATTCGCTACAAGGTTTCTGCGACACTTTGCTATTGGATATGGGCATTAAACAGCTTAATCTAAACTGCTCACTATACGTAGTGGAAGATACGGTTCCTAATGCCTTCACGGCGCTTACGGAAGATGGTTTTGCCATGTGCCTTAATACAGGATTACTGAATCTGGAAGGGATGAAGTATAAAACATTGATGGGATGTGTGGCTCACGAATTCAGTCATGGCATACTTTTGCATCATGCCCGAAAATTCTATGCTGAAGCAAAGCAACGTAGGAAAAACGAATTAATAGGAGGTTTCGTGACCGGACTGAGTGTACTTGCAGTAGGGGTTGCCGCTTTTAATGGAGTGGCAGCCGGTATTCCTGCAACAAGCGCTACTGATTTTGCCGGTCTAATTCTCAACATAAGCGAAGGATTTGATCATTTGACAGTCAAATATTCCTTCAGATATTTACGAGAACAAGAATATGAAGCAGATCTGATAGCATATCGCTTTATGGAATATCTTGGAGCTTCAGATGAATTTATAAATGCTTTAGGTATGCTCAATACTGAAGAAGAAAAACAATACAATGATTACAGTGATCATCCCAAAACGACTGACAGGATTTCATTTCTCAAGTATGTCCAGGCCCATCCGGAACTCGGGAACAAGGAAAATGACAAGCGTAGAAAAAAGATAGCACAAAAAATAGCTCAAGAAAACCAAATAAAACTCAGACGAGAAAAAGAGCGTTGGGATAAATAATAAGTATCATTTAAAGGGAATTTGCAAGATCATTAAAATTCTTTACAGACAGGTACACCCCATCATAAGTTGTATGACTATGTTGCAAAGCCGGCTCAATAATTGGACCATATTCACTTAGTCCTATCTTCCAATGAATGGAGTCTTTACAGCTCGCTACTATAGTCTTAGAAAGCATACCAACATAGCTTATATTGATAGAATCTCCTTCTTCTACAGATATAGAGAATGCACCATCCTTATCAGACACCACAGTCTTTCCCGATTTACAATCGGTGATTATTGCCTGATAAAGTGGACATCCATCATTCTTATCATATACCACCCCTGTAATCTCAACACTATTTCTACAGCTACCAACAAACAAAATCATTGCATAGCTAATCATCACCCCAAACTTATTCATTCGGTACTTGCTTTATTGATTTGTAAATTCTTTTGAGGAGTATGGTGTCTGGACATGTGATTTCGAAAGATCCGCTTTCTAAACGGACATTGATTTTGGGAGCCGTTATGACGGAATCATTAAAGACGAATCCAAGTCTATGACCAATCAACTTCTCAGTGCCATCTGCCCAACTCTGTCTCATTTCAGGTTTCACTTTTCCATAAATCAACACCTGTTTGACTGTATCGCCGTCGACTATATGAGTAGCTCTTTCGAAAGTAATGACATCAAAATCTCTAACCGTAGCCAAAGGTTTTCCTACAATGGCATTGTCCGGATAGTCTGCCACAGGATACCATCCGTCTATTCTGTGCTGATAAGAACAAGCACCAAATGTCAAAAGAAATATTGGCAATGCCATAATTCCATTTCTCATACCTTAACAACTTAACAATATGAATAAAGAGGGATTTTAATACATATTATTGCAATTGCAATTCCACAAATCATCCAAGGAAGAACAGCCATAAAAAATGCTAGAGAAGCTATATTTTTGAACGAGTTATATTTCTTCCGTGAGTCATAATCCAATTGGTCGTAAAGATTAATTGTTTCCTGAATTTCCGAATCATTTTTTAAAGGGTTTATTATAAGCATGGATATTAAGAAATTGATTATGAAGAATATGAATATGAGTTGAAAAGTATAAGCTCTTAGAGACCCATACATTCTGGCATACCAGAATACAAATATCATTTCAATTGGAAAAAGCGTTAGAATTAGGATACTCTTCAAAATTGGATATTCTTCATTTACATTGAATGGTTGTTTAAAACCAAATTCCATTGCAGCCATTCTCATGAGCATCCATTTTTTGACAATATATTTATGAAAGCGAAAAAACATATATTATAGTATAAATGATTGATTACAAATTAAAACACATGAATAATAATTTTTATAAGTCGGTTCGCCGACGCATCTTTATAGTGCCGCTGTTCCCATCTGAATATGCTTGCCACCACATGTGAGTATCATTTAGCTTGGTTATCTTATAGAAATAATTCCCAGCCCATGTCTTATCTGAATCAAGAAGTCCCTTCAATTCTAAACTTAGCAATATTTCTCCATTATCAGTTTGACGAATACCCCAACTATATTCTTTATCATAAAATTTAACACCGACACCATTAATATAAAAAGTGGCGATTCTTCCCATCGTTAACCATTCAGATCTTTCTGGCTCATAAGTTATCTCTAAAATGCAATTCCTACCAAATACTTCGGAGTCATCAGTGACAGTCACTTCCCAATTGCCATCGAAAAGATGCAAGTCGAATGGCTCGACATCTTCCTTGCTGCAGCCCGTAATGAAGAGACTGGCAATAAAAAATATTATGAAAATCCCAATAGCAAAAACGATAGTGTTAAAAATATTCTTCATTTTATAAGTAGCTCACAAAAATTAAACGAGAGGTCTACTCAGGAATCGTAAGACCATTCATGACTACAGTCTCAAATTTCTCCTGACCGCCGGAATTGCGATTCCGCACAGAAAGATTAATAAAATTCTTCATAAGCTTATTCTTGTTTTAGTGTGTTAGAATATTCATTATCCTGTACGACTATTACGGATCTGACATTTGCGTTCGGATATAATTGCTGATAATATTTGGTTAAATCCTTGTATATCCAATGTCTTACGTAAAGAGGTTGTTCTGATCTTACTGAAAACCCTGATACTTTTTCTAAGATAACGAAGAAGTTATCGACTCCTTCATCTTCTATAGATTCATGAAGAATCCAATCGCCAGCCCACACTATCTGTCCTTCTGGCAATAACCAAGTATATTTTTTGTCGATCTTATCCGCTTTTATCTGTTCAATGCCATATCTAAATTTGCTTTCGCCGTTAGTGCCTATCAGTTCAATGATACCAACCTTAGCATTCTTCAGATACCCATTATATAACAAATAGAAACACTTTGACATTTCTTCTTTCGCAGACATCAAATCAGCCTCAATGCCATCTGCATCCTCAGCTTCAATATGATATTTAAAAGAAATATTATATCCATCAAAATTCTTTGATACAACCTCAAGCAATCGGTATACGACACTACTACCATCTGCAGGAGGATTAGAGAGAGTAGTTTTCTCAACTTTAAGTTGATATTGGAACCCCTTCTCGTAATCAAATCCTACAATTCCGGTATGCTTATACCACTCCGATTCTTTTTCTTCTTTGACACGCAAACATTCAGACCATCCTCCCAATAACATCATATCCTCCATGTGAGAATCTACATAGAGCATGATAGTGGAGGTCTTATCTTTAGTTTCCGGTTCATTATTATTGCAACCTGTCAGTAATATACAAGCTATAAAAAGAATTGGTAAGACTATTTTTTTCATTTTTTTGTGCAATAAAGTTTATCCTCTATATAATAGTACGTAAATTTATGAAATACTACATTATCAGCAAAAAAAATATATATTTTAAGTACTTTTAAGATAATATAAATAAAAAATTTTCAATCAAATTAAACTCATTCATTCTATAGCTCTAAACCTATATTCTGTTTGGTCTGTGTTAGGATATATTGCCGGATCCTGTGCACCACAGTGTACCCAAAGTTCGGAAGAAGTCAAATTATCAATAAGCCAGAATTGCTGCATGTTTCCTCCAAGATAAAGCACAGTAAAATTATCCGTAGTGAATGTCCACTGGAAATATTGGACTTTATACCCTTCTTGGAGCTCTCCATCACCATCAACAATTTTGAGAATACCTTTGCCATCAGAGCTAAAACTACAAACAGTACCCTCCGATTCGAATTCTTCCGCTTGAAATGGTGGACGATGCTGGTAATACATAAACCATTTCTTACCAGTCAGCAATGCTATCCTATTATTCTGATATCCGTCATAATATCCTGTTCGGTCTTCACAGGAGCTAAAAAGAATGGGAATGAGGGCAACGATCAAATAAATTGAGCGTTTCATTTTGCAAAGGACAGGTTAATGTTTCCGCCTCCAATCAAGGACACTCCGCTTACTGTCTTATTATCATCAAGTTTTTTGGACATTGACAACACATAAGAATGGATAGGGATATTTGACTTCACTCCAGAAATAATGATGGTCTCTGCGTCCTTGGTGATTTGATCTCCAACAGTCAGTTGCGCACAATAGAACATTGAAGCACCCGAAGCACTTACCGTCATTACTATATCTGAATTTGCAAAAAAATCCTTTGATTTCGTTTTTCCATCCTCCAATGAAATTGTTGTAAGCTTAGTTCTCCCCCATGGTTCATCCGCAAGTCTGTAGACAAGTATGTCAGAATTATTCTTTCCCGAAATTACAGCATCAGACATTTGAGTGGCGTAGATGAAAGCACTAGCAAGTCCAGAACGCTTTACAACTGATATCTGACTGTTTACATCTGCCATTTCATTGAGAAACCTCGATCTATTGATTTCACTGACCATCAGAAGTTCCTCTCTACTTGTGTTTACTACATAATCTGAAATAGTGATTTTTTTATCCGGATTAAGTACAAACATACCAGAATTGGCATCCACGTCTACAAACTGAGCCATGATTCGAGCGTCAGCCTCATATGATCTGATAGGATTAGGGGCATTGAATAGCGTATTATCATCTTGACAAGATGCAAGCGAAACTGCAAATATACTCCCTGCAATGACTAAATGCTTCATATATATTTAACCTTTAAATTACTGATTTGCAAATATACGCATAAATATTTGATAAAGTCAAATAATAGCAGAGATTTTTACATGA
>CAYNEZ010000070.1:0-15106 GCA_964396365.1 uncultured Sangeribacter sp.
TGCCATCATCCGCAAATGATAATGGGGCATCCATTTCATAATGAAAATAACGACGTGGATGTGAAATAAAACTCTTATCAAGAGCAATCTGGCTATCTATGAGTTTACTTTTCTTTGTCGTATTAAGAATAAGTTTCCACTTGTCTTCAATATTGACGGTGAATGAGAATCTGCCAAGAGAATCTGTGCGAGTCATGTCCATGGGAGGGATCGACTTTTCCTCATCCTTATCTCCTTTCATAAGGAACGCTGTCACATCAACATCCGGCACCTTCTTATTGGTAAGGCTGCGAACAGTTCCTGCTATTTCAATACCTTCCGATTCGGGTTGGAATAGAAGATTCTCCTTATTTCTTTCAACAAGTGATTCCCAAGGATATTTTCTCCAACCTTGCACCATCATCAGAAGATCAAGATTGGAGAGATGTGTGCTGTCAGCAGACTCGAAATAATATCCTGGATTGGCAACGTATCCTTTGATATCTGACATCAGCAATAGATCGGTGCAGATATCTCGTTCCCAAGCAGTCTCATTTTTCCCATCCCTGACTGAGAGAGAAAATGGATGACCGACTGGATTGCCATACGCATCCGTCGATGATACCCACAAGTTTATTGCTTCGTATGGTTTGTAAACATCTTTATCAAACGAATATTTAAAGTCAATGAAATCAGTGGAATCTGGCATATTGAAAAACAATCTGTCTGCAATTTTCCTTCCTCTCGTATCTACAAGAGTAACCTCTGCAACCCCCGGAGAGAGATTTTTCTTGTCAAATGAGATTGAAAGTGGTTTTCTGAATGATGATGCCACAGCACTATACGTCTTCACGACTCCTTGACTTGTCAGAATAATTCCGACTGTGTCGATCCGATTGAAAATGCCCCCACGATTGACAGTGACTGAAACGCTATCATGATTTGACAGATTATCGACACTTAAGGAGAAACCATTTGATTGAACTTCAGGAAGCTTTAGTTTTTTGGTTTTCCCTTTATATTCCACCGTGGCATAAAGGGTATTCACATCCGGAATTATATTAAACACACCTTTTCCTTCGTGATAAGAGTTGAAAGAGACCACTGTGTCTTGATTAGCGTTCAAGATCGCTCCAGATATGTCAATTGGATATCCTTTCTTGTCTTTTGCCTCGAACGCTATTTTTGTCGGGATTCCATCGATCAGATCACCACCCTCGGGATAAAAATTTATATTGAGGTCTTTTCCGTTTTGCGGTTGTTTCCGGGTATAAGTGTAGTTTCCCGTTCCGAATTTTCGCATACTCCGTTTTTCATAGTCTCCTTCATTCTTCGGAGAATCAAAGACAGGGATGACTCTTGAGAAGGCTGTTTCCGGTCCGAAATTCATCATATATTTGGTGTAGGCACGGATCTCAAAGAAACCGGAATAGAATGGGGTGCAATTGATTTTAAAACTGCCATTAGCCCTGCCATTCTCAATTTTTAATACTTTTGTGTCTATGATATCCCCACCGGGATTAAGAAGATCTACATAAAGCGTTTTGCTTACTACATCGGATGTATTTCCATCGGAGTTTACGAGGTAGGCGCTAAACCATAAAATTTCATCCTTGTAATAACTCGAATTGTCAAGATGAAGATACACTTTTTCTTTTGGAAGCGAGGCTGCCATTATATCAGAAAAGAGTGTTTGAAGATTTCTGTCCGGTGAATGTGCCTCAACGTCTGTTTCAGCTTTGCCTATGGTTGATGACGTTGGAGCAGCAGAAGTCCAAAAGCATCCGATCATTATGATCAAAAAGCAATATAATCGAATGTAGTTTATATTTTTCCCCAGCATATTTGAATCATTTAACTTTGAAATACTCATTAATGGTCTTCGCATTGCGAATATCAGGAGTAAGTACTATCCCCGATATTCTGAAGGTTGATTTGATATCTGAAGTCGGAAATTCAAACGAAAACTCTCCGTTATCGTCAGTCTGGGCTCGTGGCAACCATACAAGGGTATTACGGAAGTCCTCCGCAAACATCAGGTCCTCTTCAGAAGGATATCTGAATCTTCTTTTAGGATAATATCCAACAGCCCTTGATATTCCTTCCATCTCCAGCAAGTCTTCATCAGAATAATGAGGGCCTTCGTACATACCCCAGGACTCAAGTTCATAGGTATAACATTGCATGCTTTGATCCCATCTCATTTTAATCATTCTGTATAATTTGCCTCTCTCAGGAATACTGATGTTTTTTGGTGGTGTATTAGAATAATACGGATCGTCTATAGGATGATGGCTGTATCCGGGATAGTAGTCATTCAGCCAACCTCCAACATACTCTCCGTTAATAATCTTTCCACAGCAGACCCATGCTTGTCCCTTGCTGATAGCTATACTGTCAAGGTATCCCATCAGCTTGTCTTTTTTCTTTCTCGAATAATATTTTTTCTTTCCCTTGACCAGAACCTCGTCGAGCCTTACGGTATGTCGTCCGAAATAATCGACAGTGTCCTCATTTTCGATTATCTCATTCTTCTCAATAATATGGAAATGTCTGTCATTAGCTCCTAAACGTATTTCATCTATTTCTTTGAACGGCTCATCGAATAGCAATTTTGGTTTCAGATCCTCATCAACCAATGCTTTAATAAGTAATTTCTTACCAAGTGATGATCCTATATCGGGAGAAACTTCGAAATATCCATCTTTGCCGGTTGATATTATATTGACCGCTCCTTTCTCAGCGGACTCGTCAAAGACATTTATATATTGTCCGTCAAAAGTAATGGTATTTTTCTTTCTTCCTGATTTAAGGCGTCCTGAGACAGGTCCATCAGATAGAAAGGGCTCGAATCCTCGATTTTTAGTTCTTACAGAATCTTGTAAAATACCGTATGTTTGCGACTCTATATCTACATCCGCCAATGAATATGAATATAGAGCATCGGCTACACTCATTGCAAGCACTGAACGTACAGGAATACCTTCTGAATCCGTAACCCTTACAGTTGCCTTGACTTTGCTCCGTGTATGATATTCAGTGCTGTCAAGTGTGACAGTGACATTCAACCTGCCAGTATCAGTTGTGTCTGCAATATCTACGTACTGCATTCGTTCTTTTGCATGACTCAGGAAATCGGGAGCCTCCGGAAGTTCTCTGACCACTAACAAACGTTTTGGAAACAATACTGAATCACTCCGACCGAGAGAGCCACGTGTATGAACATACATCCGATACTCACCCGGCTTCCAGTCATCTCCAACATACACTTGGCCGTCGCACATGCCGTTTGACATCCTGTATTTCTCTCTCCAAACCACACTGTCGGAGGGGTCTACAATCTCCACGTAAGCAGTGTGCGACCTATCGGAGACTAAAAAGGTGCTGTCGTCAAATGCAATGCACTTGAACCAAAGATCCTCACTGGTCTCATAGATACCTTTGCTTGTGAACACATGTACGCAATCCCTCCCCCATAGTGGAAGAGATAGAATAGCCAAAAGTATATATAAAATTAAATGTTTTTTATATATTGTCATCTTATCATAATTCTTATCTATCTTGCTGGAAAGACTTAAAATTGACTCTGAAAAAGCGAAATATATGCATATGTTGATAATTTTGGCAGAAAACTATTGTTTTCTCAATTCTTTGCGTACTCCCCTTTGCGGCATAGATGGCGAGAATAATGCATGAATGGCAAGAATAATGGATAGATAAAAATTTTTATAGATGCAGATCCTATAAGACTCTGCATGATGCCGACAATAATCAAAATCAGTTTTCTCATGTCTATTTCCTATAATCCATTTCGAGAAAATCAAACGATTCTGATTTTTTATTTAACTCATTAGAATCAATCTTTACACCTTCAAGCGAACCGGTTGCGGAAAGTGCTCCCATTGGATTATCAATCATGGCACGTCGGGCACGCAGAATATCCTTGCGATCTTGTTTCTCATATTTTTCTGATCCATATACATTCTTTATCTTTTTTGCTGTTTGCTCGATCCCATCAGCAAAGAATCCAATGCCATCTTCAGTTGTGGCTTCAAGAATCAAACCCGGTAGACCCCTTAACTTCCACGGACCATCCTGAATTGGTATTTCCGTAGTGAACCACACATTCCATACCCTTCCATGGTAGTCCGTATTCGCCTGAATACACTCATAGCCAAGTATATTTTTTGTGCTGTCTCCAATTTCCCATACCATTTCAGAGAAAGGCTCTGTATAATATACATGCTCATCCCTAAGCATATCATATACAGTAATTGTGGAATCCTGCGCAGATTTAATGACATAGTTTGTCACCTTTTTACGTGGAAGTTTGTCAACTGTAATCATCCCTTGACCTATCATCGCTTTCAAAGCAGCCTCCTGCGTTTTCTTGAAAGCAGCAAGCCCTTCCGGTGTTGAAGTCAGGGAATCAATCTCTTCTGACTGGGGATTAAAAAATTTAGAAAGAGTGGAATTAGCCAAAAGATGATACTTAGTGTTCTTTTCCACTCCATTTGCAAAAAAGGAATGCATATTATAGCAGACCTCTATGTCTGCGGTCTGTGCCATTGCAGCAATCGCCGCTAAACACAAGATTATTGAAGTGATTGTTTTTTTCATTTCCTTAAAGAGATTGTTAAAGCAGTTCGTGTCCTCGAAGCTATCGTTGCGACTCGATCGAACCATTTGGTTTTATTCTTGTCTGATCAGACGTCGTTATACCTGAATAGCGTTTTATCTTAATTGGACCCCGAGTTGCAGTATAAAAATTATCTGTATTAGTCTTATACGGTACAAGTTGATTCATTAATACATCAAATTCTTGTCTTAAGTTTTCCGGGGCTATATTCTGTTCAAGTAATAAATTTATATAATCGCCAAAATCATAAAAGATATTTCTTCTGGCGTCGGTTCATCCGACTGGCAAGAAGAAAGAAACCATAAAGGGATAAAAAATAATAAGAGATATTTTTTCATTTATCAATTGAAGTTAGTAGACAAATATTTTTGAGCTCTTGTTTTTTCCGTTTTTATAAAGTTCGGTTTTTACCATTATGCCTTTACGTGGTGTGGTATATGACACTCCATTTAGATCAATATATCTGGTTGAGGCAATAATATCTTCGTTACTGCAAGTGCTTCTTACACCCGAATCCTGATTTAATGGTACATAGCCGCTTTCATTAACAATACTCTGCCCTTCCGGAGTCGTCAGGAACTCGAATAATTCATAGGCTGTGCTGTTCCGATCAATGTCTGAACGTACAGCAGCATAGACCTCTGTCGTATAAGGATAAGAGTTATTCCTGACATTCTCCTTAGTCATTTCAACACCATTGACACCGATAGCTTTTGTGCTTCCATTGTCCACTATTACGCTGTAATAATAAAAAGGTGAAAAACCTATTCCCTGTTTATCATCTTCAAGTTGATAATATGGAGACATCATTGTAAGACCTACTTGAAGCTCCGGAAATTCTGCAATAGTGAGCCCTGGCATGACTAAAGTCTCAAATTTCTCCTGGCTACCGGAATTGCGGTTTCGCACATAAGGTTTGATTTCCTCGTCTTTTCCGCCTACCTCTTTCCAATTGGTTATCTCTCCAGTATATATGCCTTGAATCTGACTGATCGACAAATTGTTTACTGGGTTTGATGGATTGACCATAAAAGTCAACGCATCCTTGGCAATAGGTTTTTCAATAAGAGTCACATCTTTTTCCTCAGCATATGCCTTTTCATCTCTCGAAATGGAACGTGCAGCAATTACAAGTTCTACCTTATCATCAATCAAATTTATATATGACTGGTGTGTATTTGAATGTTTCAGACAGGTACTCTCCAAATAACTCCTTTCTGCGTCTGAACAAGTGTATTCTGGAATGATTTCTTTTATATCTGCATCTGGTTCTTGTGTAAAGGGGCGACGTTCCCACTTATATTTATAACCAAGAATTTTACACATGAGGAGATCTCTCAGAGGATCTGTTGAGTCTGAGCCATCGATGACCGGGAAATTATTGATCGTTATGTTGGGGAGTGGAGATATGTCAGGGGTGTCTTCAGCAGAACAAGAAGACACGCATGCCAAACATAATAAAAAAACTGTCTTTTTAATCAACTTCATTGCCTTAAATTTTTTAAGCCCATAGTCGAGTTCACCGCTCACCGCGTTACCGGGATAGAAAAAACATTTGAATTTGTTACTGTCCATTGTGCGTAAAAAGGATATGCCTTTTACAAAATTACACAAAAAAATTGAAAATGGATATTCGATTGAGCGTAAATCGTCTCTTATAAGGCGATTTATATACTTAGGTATATATTTTGAGATTTTTCTTGCCCAATAATAGCTTCCTTTTGATGCAGCTAAGGCTGTTTGACTGAATATGGAGGTACTCTGCAATCTCTTATCCGATCTTCACGTAGCCGCAGATATTTGTCGCTTCCCCTCTGCGGCACAGACACTCTCCCTTTTTCAACGACACAAGTTTGCCACGGCTTTCAATCAAGTCGTGCCAGAACTGAAGGTCAAGCCCTTAAATATGTGTGTTGAAGTATCGGTTCATTGATGCAAAGCTATGTAATTCTAATAGTTAGTATTAATTTTCGAAAACTATACAACGGCACATTTTTTTAAATTTGCCGTTGTATAGTTCCATATGATATTATGAGATGAGATTATCTATAATGTACCAATAATAAAAAGCTTCCGGTCGTGTCTTTTTGAGTTTATTCAATTTTGCAGCAATGTTCCTTAATCATGATTACACAGGTTTTCAAGGGCTTTCCCAATTTTATCCTTGGCATTGCGCCGGGAAGCATAGCGCAGGAGCGTTGAACGGTTCACGGAAAATGAATTCATGACATGATCGAAGATATAATGCCATTCCGACCCATGCAGATAGTCCATATCATCATCACACAGAATATCCACAAGGATTTTCTCTATCGTTGGAGTTGATATTCCGCGTATCTCTGTGAGTGGAGACTCAGATATGAGAGGCTTGACGATTAAAGCATCTATGGAAATATCAATATTGTCATACACAAAATCCTTATTCGGATTAAGATATACTTTATACCCTTCACCTTTTAGCCAATGGAAGATCGACTCCATTATTTCCCGTTCCACCTCAATATAGATGAGATTATTAGATGAGATATGATGTTGGAAATCTGCAAGGGCTTGACCGTCAAAGACACTAAGTTTTATAAAAGGAAATGCTCCAGCAATAAGTTTCCCTATTTTTATTGCTTTGTTTCTCAGTCTGGGAGTATAGGTTGTTGCCTGATGTGGTCTGCTTGTATAAATACCACGCCCGAGCTTATAGAGCATATTATCTTTCACCAATTCTCTAAGATACCACGAAAGTGTTACTTTTGATATGTTGATGATACTGTTTAGGTGTGACAGCAAATCAGCAAACCGAAATGATTCACGGTTTTCCGCATACATCATTATAGCAGTTCTAGTTTCTATCATCCAATATTCATTTTTTCAGATGCAAAGATAACTAAATAATGGCAAACATCCAAATATTTTGCCATTATTTAGTTTCTATACTATTGCAATTCAACTATTCTATTCAAGATTATGGGAACGATCTGCTCTGCATCGTCCGGAAAACGCAATTAGAAGGTCGCGTCCTCAGAGCAAGTACTTATTTTGCTTGAATCATTCCCACAAGCGAGACAGTCTGGTGATGGTCCATAACACGATAGAAAATGATACGAGAATGCCATTCAAGTTATGCTTCATATTGGGTACGATTGTACTAAAACAGAGTAATGCCAAAATCATAAAGATAGCTTTTTAAATAATCGCTATTAAAATTTGGCATTATTACTTTGCCCTTCCTATCTATTAGGACATAGTGAGGGAGCCCGGAGAAACTGAAAAGATCCATCACTTTCCTATAGTCAGAGTCAGGAAGACGCACAGTTGTCTCATCTGAGAGATTTTTGGCAACGTAGTCATTATAAACTCCGATCAGAGGGGAATCCGCCTCACTCGAGATGAATATTCGCTTGAAATCAGGATGATCGAGATTGCGTCTGCGTTCATCAGCAGATTCTTCTATTTGAGCACGACATGGTCCACATGTAGTGCCCCAGAAATCAAGCAATATTATTTTCCCTTCGTATGGGGCAATAATTTCCTTTATTATCATTCCTCTATCATCGGCACGCAGATCAAAATCTTTTGGACTATATGCTTGCTCATAAAAGGCTATCAACGCATCGGCTACTACAGGATGTGTGATAACTTTGGCATTCTTGATCTCATCGAGAATCTCAAACATCCTTTCTCTGGAATATCCATCTGGATCGAGCCCATGACCTCCAGTCAAAATATATGTCTGTATTACCTGCCAGAGAAATGGGACCTCATCTTTTCCGATAAATCTTTTTATTGCATCAGCTGTAAGATTCACATTATATGCTTCATCAATATTATCCTCCACAACACCGCTATCCAATAATCTTCTTCTTTGATCCGAATAATATTCTAAATACTCCTTTTCCAATCCGGCACGCACAGCCAATGAGTATACTTTAGAGAGATATTCATCGTAGACGTTTCTTTCATTTGCCCTATAGTAGAGGGTCTTGCCTACATTTGTGGCAAACCATTCTGCTATTTCTTCTTCTTCCGGAGTCAGAATAGCCCCTTTTGATTTGAGGAAAGCAATAGAATCAAAATAAACGACACATTTGTATCTTGTTTGAGCATCAATCAGATATGGTAAGAAACTGGCTAAGTAACAAGATTGGCTTCCCTCCATATATTGAGACGTAAGAAACCATTCATCTGTTTCCGTCAGCAGTTCTTTCCACCAGTCATAGAACGACAAATCAGGATTCTCTTTTAGTGACGGTGCATCGGGCTCAGATATCATCTTATAAATACGAACATGCTCATACTCTCCAAATGCATCGGCATTCTGACCAATAAGTTCGTTCCTGAGAAGTCTGACAGAAAGAGGATGAAGGTCATGAGAATTAATATAATCTTCAATTATCTTTTTATTCTCTTCAAATATGGCATCTAACTTCTCAGCAGCGACACTGGGCACCGCATCATTAGCCAACGTTCGGATATCACACTGCTTCAAAAGTGGACAAGCAGATATCTGGCGGTTGATTTCCCCGGTATCTCCTCCAAAACGGGATACTTTCTGCCCTATGCAATGGTAGTCAGGATAATTCTCATATTGTCGCTTTATATCCTCAAAATCAAATTCAAAATATAGGGTTCTTGAAGGTTCTGCATAATATCTGGCTGAGAGCCAGTTGTTGCCTCCATCAATTGAGATGAATCCGGGAGCCGCCATACCTATGATCGCAGAAAAACTGCCGTCCTCTGCAATTGATGCGGTCTTGACAGTCCTTTCCCCCGTCAACGGATTACGATATATTAATGAAATGTTGTCAAAACCTAAATCCCTGGTATAGTCTGATATTTTGCCCGATATGAAAGCATCTCCTTTAGAGAAGAACTTCTTAGGAATACCGGGATACGAATCGTTAATGACAGCGGTTGATGCCACTTTCTGCTCTTGAGGCAATCTTTCGGATGCGTTGACTAAGATTGGCGTAGCCTTAGAAGCAGCCATCACAGGAATCACTCCGAAGACCGCGATACTTGCCACTATTCGTTTTAGAATCTTCATAAGTCTATGTGTTGTTATTTTGTTTGCAAACTTAATACATAGTTTTCAATCGTGCCATATATCAACATATTCATATATAACGTAAAAATATGCCTTTTACAAAATTACAAATAAAAAAATGAAATGGCCATATTTTTGACCGAAAAAACCATCGGAGAATGCGATTTATATACTTAGGAATATAAAACATTAAATTACCGTAATCATTGGCTTATCCAAATGACTTATGCAAATAATGAAGTTACTACAACTTCTTTATTCGCCATCCCTTAGCGCAGGAAACTGCGCTTATGCTTCTGCGTTCTCCGGGCGATGCGTAGCAGCCCGTTTCCATTGCGAACTTCCCAACACCGAGTCGCGAAACTCTCTAATTTTTAATCATTTACATTTAATAGTTATAAAAAACTTTGCGCCTTTACATGAGTTTTTGAACATGCAAAAGTTGAGTAACGAATTAAAAATCAAGTTTCAAATATGACCTGAATTGCTCTATGGATCTATTGATGATTAAGGAATCCGGAAATTCTGTTTCATTCAAGAGAGGTGGAAGATATTCATAGTTGGCAATATCAAACGATATATGGGCGTCACTGCCAAGTATGACAGGCACCTCATAACGTTTGCATAGTTTCAAAATCTCCGTATTATTATCTTTTGCTGACAATTTCTTGCGTATCGGTTTCAAGCTGCTATTGTTGATTTCAAGGAGAGTGTGATGTTCCTTGGCAGCAACCACAATCGGCTCAAAATCCAATTCAGCTGTTCCGTCGCCCGGATGACTGATGATGTTTATATATGGATTTCTGATGGCCTTTATCATTCCATGTGTATTCTCATCGCGCCTACCCCATTTATAACATAACGAGTGTATACCGGCAATCCTGAGATCCAGTTTAGACATCAGTTCATCATCCATGTCAAGACTACCCTCTCCATCCAGAATATTTATCTCAGCGCCCAAAAGCAAATTAACGCCATACATCTCACGAGGCACTACGTGGAGATTCCTGAAATAAATAGTCTCACATGTACCGGGAATGCCCGGAGCATGTTCTGTTATGCCTAAGAGCTTAAGTCCTTTTTCCTTTGCAGCTATGGCCATTTCTTGAATAGTGCTGAATGCATGCCCGCTGGCTATAGTATGGGTATGAACATCAAGTTCTACATTTTTGAAATCCATAATGAAAATTCTTTTTTATTGCAAAGTTAATAAAAATGATGTTGTTTCGACCTATTTTTACTAAGGAAGTTGTTAAACTTATTAAGATTTCGTCAGGCATCCGAGCAAATTTTACTTCAATATCCTTTATCGCTTTCTGATGACTTGTTTTATTTGCTCATAAGTTTCGAATATATTGAATTTTTTATTAATTTTGCATCTTACATAGTAATGTTAAACTCAATTTTTATCAATTATGAAAAAATTCTACAGTCTTGCAGTCATTGCATTAGCATCTGCTTCCGCTTTGGCACTCCCTGTGTCTCCGCAGATGAAAGACCTCTCGACACCTCTTCGGCTAAAGCATTCTGTCCAATCTAAATCTACAAAAATGAATGCTCCTTCAAAAGACAACGAAGATGTATCTTGGGGAGAATGGCAGATGGCAGGCACCGGTACGTTCACACTTGATAATGGATTTGAAGATTTTCTCGATATGTCGGAATGGACAGGTGAATTCAACGGCATCAATGTGTATTCAAGAACCAATTCTAACGCCTCTTCATCCATACAATATAAGCTGGAAGGAATCTACAACAATGCAGATATTATAGTAGACTATGACGCAAACACAGGTCTATGCAAAGTAATGCCTCAGCCTACCAATATCGATGCTTACGGAATGCCTCTCAATGTAGTGGATTGCGGCACAGTTTTTGCTCTCTATGGAGAAGAATGGCTTGGAATGTCAAAAGAAGAAGTGATGGAGATAGCTGATATGTATGCGGAATATACATATTTCATTCCGGAACTTGGAAAATTCTATCTTTACCTCGGATATATCACAGAGGGAATAGATGATATGCTATGCGTCACAGACTGTACGTTCCAGCTCGACGGAATGGGAGACATGGCTGTGTCAGTGGATGCCGAGACATTCTATAAGGATGCAGCAGATATGAAAGCTCTCATTACTTTTTCTGCCGATGTTCCCCTATGCAGATATGGATGCTTTGAAGGTATCCTTACTCAAGAAAAAATCGATGCAGTGTTGAATAACGCAGAAGGAGTAAAAAGCTTGACAGAAACCTCTTACGTTGATCTTGACAGCTCTAAAGGACCGGGTATGTACTCAGTTATAGCTGTGACTTATTCTGATAATGGCACTCCTCTCGAATGGAATTATGCTGAATACACATATACCCCATCTTCAAGCGAAGGATGGACTTCTCTTGGAAAGGGAACATTCACGACTGACACGTTCGAATCATTGTTTGATATCTCCATTTCTCCCTACGAGGTTGAAGTAGAGCAAAACATTGAAAATCCGGCACTCATCCGTATTGTGAACCCATACGGTGAAAACTGTCCTTATCCTGAACTTTCGCTCAGGGCTGAAGGATTTGACATTTACCTGGTGTTTGACACATCTGATCCGGAAAAAGTGTTCTTCAAGCCAACGAATCTTGGCATCGACACTGGAGGCGAATGGTGGATTGCATCAAATGCCGGCTATTTCTTTGAGGCAATTCAAGGAGAAAAAGCATCGAAAAACTCATTCGGAAAGTTTGCTGAAGGCGAAATCTCATTCCCCGCTAAGTCAGTATTGGTGACTTGCGAAAACATCAGCATATTCGGTGGGAATGATGGTAGCTGGTATTATGGTAATGCTTCCGGCAATCTCTCGCTTAAACTTCCAACCCAAACTTTTGTAGAATCATTGTTGGAAAATGCTGACTCCACTCCTGAATACTACAACATGCAAGGCATCAAGCTCGTTTCTCCCACTAAAGGCACGATGATCATAGAGCATCATGGCAATACAGTGACAAAAAAAGTAATTCGCTGATTATCTCAATCAATATTCAAAAGGGGGATGAGTGTTTCTTACACTCATCCCCTTTTGAATATTTTTTAAGTAGCTAATAAAAATTAATGCACATATAAATCCGAGATATTTTCGAGGCAGTCTGGCTGCGGAGTGAAGGAGCTTAGCGAGCTAAGCGACTGAACGACAATGCCGGAATGTCCGAAAATAGCCGGATTTATTTGTGCAAGATTGGTTCTGTTGAATGTGTTCATATATCGTTTAATTTTTATTAGCTACTTAACATCAATTCGATATAGCGTGAATCAGCAGTATCATTATCGCTATTAAACCCATTATTATACTAACCATATTCCAATATTAATTTTACAGTTATGACTATTTGTCGGCCCCATTTGCAAGGATAGCAGCCACTTCATCAGCTGATATTCCCAGGATCTTCATCTCATCAACTATTCCCGGAAGGGTTTTCTCAAAGAATTCCTTTTGTTTTTCTTTCCTCACTATCTCCTCCCCATTTTTGGCTAAAAGGAATCCCATCCCTCTCCGGGGTTCTATCACCTTGAGACTCTGCAACTCATCAAGCGCTTTCAAGACTGTCCGATTGTTGACTCCAAGTTCAGAAGTCAGCTCTCTTACAGAAGGAATCATATCCCCTGGTGGCCAATCACCACTCAGAATATGATGGAAAGTATAATCCAATATCTGTCTGTAGATAGGTTTATTGTCGTTAAATTCCATCTTTTGATTACAGATTTCTTCGATATAACGACCTATAACTTAACCACATCAGCAAGAGGATAAGTCCAATGTTGACTGCAAGAGCAAAAATTGAAAAGTGTATATGATCATTCAAAGCATTGCTCACCATCTCAGCTACTTCCGATTCATTAAAAGGAATATCTTGGCCGGCATCTTTATATCCCGAAATAATAGCTTGCTTTACTCCATAAAAAGTACTGAAAGTTGACAAAACTATTGACACACAAATTGAAATCAAGTATGCCTTTACCAGTCTGTTGTGCTTGCCAGCTATTACGAAATAGAAACAAGTCATCATGGCTGCAATAGTCGAAAGATAAGTTGACCATTCGAATACAATAGGTGTTACACTCACTCTTTTTGGAATCCAAACTTCAGAATTATTGAATGAGTATAGTTTGGGCAAAAATCTTTCTGCTATCCATGGAAATAAATAACATGCCAAACCTATTACTATAAGAAGATAGCTCATATAGAACAAGAATTTTTCAAGAGCACTTGCTGGAATCAGCCTGTCGACTATTCTGGTATCCCCACCCTTTGTGAATACTATTGGCGACCATATGAACATAAAGAGCAATATAGTATTGCAAGTACTAAAGACTCCAGTACGTATTATTTGTGAAGGGATAAGAAGATATAAGATAGAAGTTAGCAATGAAAAGAGGAAATAAATCATTGTTTGTTTCTTGATCCATGGAGCGTTGAATTGATATAGCTGCGCCACCCTGCGCCATGAAAAAGATGAAGTCTGTGATGTCATTGCTTTTGAAGTTGAGATATTATACATTGGGATTTATCTGAATGCAGAGCCATGTAAAGGGCTTTCCAATCAACACGAGTTTCCTCATGACCATCTGAAGGATATATGTTGAGGTAGCGTCCGCCAATGTTCTCTGAATACAGCGAGTCTGGATCTTGATGTATAGAGTATTCAAATGCCAGTTTTTCTGCCACATCATCTTCTGTTCCGACAAATAGGAGTTTCGACTTTTGCATTATCATCGCTCCATCAAATAGATTCTCAAGGTCAGAGACTGTGTGGGTTGAAACGATGATTGTTTGATTCTCGCATATATTTTTAGTTATTAGTTTGCGCAGTGTCTCCCTCCCCTCGATATCAAGAGCATTTGTTGGCTCGTCAAGAAGCAACACTTTCACTCCGAGAGCAAGCACGTAAGAGAGTTGTGCTTTCTTTAGGTTCCCAAGAGAATGCGATGCCATTGGTTCTTTTCCTGATTGTCCAAACGCCTTGAGATTTTCATCAAACTTTTCCTCTGAGAAATTTGGATAAAAACGTGAATGGACATTTTTAAATTCTCTGATTGTTTTACCAGGAAAACTCATTCTGTCTTCCAAAAGGAATACATCTCCCATTTCTGCAGGATTGTTTGTAAAAGAAGTATGTGAGTTTATTTCGCTTAATCCTGATTGCGGGCGAGCAAGTCCGGCTATGACATGAAGCAAAGTTGTCTTGCCTGCTCCGTTTTCGCCCGCAAGTAGATAGAGTCCGGTCCCTACCTCTCCTGTTACATCCGATAGGGCCGGGCTTTTCGCTCCCTTATATGTAAAAGTTACTTTTTTAAGGTCTATCATAATCAGTTATGTTTGGAATATGAACATTTTGCAGTGATGTACATAAGTACAGTAAGCGTCCAAAAAAGACGTATGGGTTAAGGGAAACTGCCTTTTGGGCAGTTT
>CAYNEZ010000071.1:0-15055 GCA_964396365.1 uncultured Sangeribacter sp.
CGGCGTGACAGGCCGGCATTCTAACCAGCTGAACTACCGCACCAAGTTTCCTCTTTCGAGAGTTGCTCCCGGGATTTATTTCCCGTTTGCGGATGCAAAGTTACAACCTTTTTTTCGCGTATGCAAATTTTTGAGTAATTTTTTTTGCATTATTTTTGCAAAACTTCAATATCTCATTATCTTACAGTCAAATAATCATCGCTTTAATTTTTTGCTTATTTCGCTCCCACACTCCACCAAATACACCGGAAGAAAAATACCTTTTTTATTTGTTATACCTATATGATTATTGATTGTCATACTCATCGCAATGCGCCTGCCCCAGACGCTATCATATCGACATCGCCGATAGGCTTTGTTGCACAGGATTCCCAACTGTGGTCTGTAGGTCTCCATCCATGGGATTTGGGACTCTTCTGCGCAGACAACATGCGCATCAAAGACGAAATATGGGTCGAACTCGTAGCAGCGGCAGCCTCCCCATATGTTGTTGCAATCGGAGAATGTGGCATCGATCTCTCCCATGGCGGTCTGCTTGCCACTCAGATGCTCGCATTCCGCCGTCAAGCCCTTTTGGCAGAGCGTTTGAAGAAACCATTGATCATTCATGCCGTAAAAGCTCATGACATCATCACAGGGATGAAAAAAGACCTCAATCCTGAGCAGCCCTGGATTATCCATGGATTCCGCAATAAACCCACCATCGCTGAGATTTACCTAAAGGCAGGTTGCTGGCTCAGCTTCGGAGAGAAATTCAGTCCGGAGACACTTGACATGACACCTTCCGACAAAATTCTTGCAGAGACTGACGAATCTTCACTCTCTATTGACTCAATCATTGCAAGACTCGAGGAGTCAGCGCAAAAGCCTTTGCGAAGCATTATCATAGAAAACGGGAAAATCTTCAACAACACCAACCTCGCTTCCAATCTATAAAAAACGCCAATCAAAAATATGAACAAATCTATCCTTCTCTTTTTATTCATCACATCAATCTTTTTTTCAGCACATGCCCTCCGTCTTGAGCCCATAAAATACGGAGACATGGAAAATTGGGTGACACGCAACATCACCGAATCAAAGATTATCGGAGGCAATGGAAAGACGCTATATGAGATAGCACCTAAAGCCACTGTAAATGGGAACAAAGCCTATTCAAACGCCGGAGGATCTCCCTGGGCCAATTCCAATGCATACGCGAAGGTGTGTGGAGTCGTAAAAGGGTCAACTACCGTTTCCCCGGCACAACGTGGAGGAAGCACCGTGGCTAAATGCGAAGCCAAGATGGAGCAGGTAAAGGCTCTCGGCATCGTGAACATGGACGTGATGGTGGCTGGATCTATCTTCCTCGGCAAGCTGTTTGAGCCAGTAACTTCCACAAAGGGGGCTTTCGGGAAGATGGAGATGGGTATTCCTTACACAAAGCGGCCAAAAGCCCTTGTGTATGACTATGAAATAGTAATGCCCAAAGACAATACCCGCACAAAATCTACAGGCTTCAGCAAGCAGAAGACCCTCCAGGGGCGCGACAATGCAGAGGTATATGTGCTCCTTCAGCGTCGTTGGGAGGATGAAAACGGCAATATCTACGCAAAACGTGTGGGTACAGGACGTGAACGTTATAACAAGTCAGTCCCCTGGACACGCAAACACGAACTTCCAATCCACTATGGTGACATTACTAAGGAAACTTTTTATAAGCCATGGATGGGCCTACTTGACGGAGAGAAGGCATACTACGCACGCAACTCCAAAGGAAAACTTGTACCGGTACATGAAGTGGGTTGGGACGATGCCAACGCCACACCAACCCATGTCCTGATGATGGCTTCCGCCTCCTGCGGCGAGCCATTTATCGGCACTGAAGGTCTCACCATATATATTGACAACATAAACTTCGGATTCTAAACAATTTTCATTGTTGTTGTCGTTTTCATCGATTATTTTCGACAACAACGTCGACAACAATAAAACAAAAATAAATAAAATATGAAAATCGCAATAATAGGCTATGGAAAAATGGGCCATATGATCGAGCGGATTGCCAAAGATCGCGGCCATGAGATAAGCGTAATAATTGACGCTGACAATTTAGCAGACATAGACTCAAAGGCTTTCCGCAAGTCTGATGTCGCCATCGAATTTACCCAACCCGACACTGCTGTCAACAATCTGCTGCGCTGCTTCTCAGCCGGAGTGCCAGTAGTATGTGGCACTACCGGTTGGCTTGATTCTCTCGATGCTGTCAAATCAGTATGTGAAAGCGGCAAGGGAGCAATGCTATATAGCTCCAACTTCTCAATCGGTGTCAACATATTTGAAGCTGTAAGCCGATACCTCGCAGGAATAATGAATTCCTATCCGCAATACACCCCTTCTATGGAGGAAGTGCATCATATCCACAAGCTTGACCATCCATCAGGCACAGCCATCACCATTGCTGAAGAGCTCATCGAAGTCTCCAACAAAGTTGACGAATGGAAAGAAACTCCGGAAATCTCTGACAACTCTGAAAGTCCTGATAACCATGATGGCTCAGACAACTCAAAGACACTCTTCATCTCCCATCGCCGTGAGGGGGAAGTTCCAGGCATACACACCGTGACTTGGGATTCCCCTCAAGACAGCATTACCATCTCCCATTCTGCAAAAAGTCGTGAAGGCTTCGCTCTTGGAGCCGTGTTAGCCGCCGAATGGCTCGCAGAGAAATGCAAGAAATTCTCAGTAGGACCTCTCAAGATAGGGTCAGGACAGACAGGCTTCTTCACAATGAAAGACATGCTCAAATTCTAATATCCAACTACTCTCCTTTTCTTACTCTCCACTTTTTTACTTATTGCGCATGTAGGCGCAATAAGTAAAAAACTCCTCCGTTATATATTATTATGAATTCATTTATTTCTGACCTTCGCGAACGACTGAAAAATGTGCGCCCCACGCGCTGGGTGCGCTTTGGCATAGTATCACTCATATTCTTCCTTTGGGTGATCTGGATGCAGAATCCTTGGCTTTTGCTTATATGGCTTCTGCTCGTTGACATATATATCACAGGATACATTCCTTGGACCTGGTGGAAAAAGACCAAAGAACCTGTGCGTACCGTATTCTCATGGATAGATGCCATCATATATGCTCTGATATTGGTCTATTTCATATTCGCCTTCATCGGACAAAACTACAAGATTCCATCATCTTCACTCGAGAAGTCGCTGCTTGTAGGCGACTACCTGTGGGTCAACAAGACTATCTATGGTCCACGTGTGCCGCAGACGCCCCTTCATTTCCCTTTGGCCCAGCATACGCTCCCGATCATCAACACGAAGAGCTATATCGATGAGCCACAACTAAAATACCATCGTCTTGCCGGCCTACGCAGCATCGAGCGTGGCGACATCGTGGTATTCAACTACCCAAACGGCGATACGGTAGCCACCAAGGTGCCGAATCCCGACTATTACCAGATATGCTACGAACTAAGTCGCCGAGGAATCGAAGATCCAAAAGCATATATCGAAGCAAACAAGTCAATGTTTGGCGACATCGTTGTGCGTCCGGTAGACCGTAGGGAAAACTATGTGAAACGAGCCATCGGATTGCCTGGCGAACGCCTGAAAATAATCGACGACGTAATCCATATAAACGGCAAGCCTATTGAAGATGCAGAAAATGTACAGTTCAACTATATCATCCCTGTCAAGGGAATCATTCCACTTGAAAAATGGCAAGAAATTGGAGTTCGTGCTGAAGACCATGGCAATGCTCCTATCCAAGTGGAAGGGATACCATATATGTTCTACGACGTACCTCTCACCAAGGAAGCAAAAGCAATTGTAGAAAGCTGGGCGGAGGTCGACGGAGAACTGATAAAGGAGTCAAAGACCGGCTTCTACGATCTCGGAGGTATGTTCCCACTCGGCAACCATTATGGCTGGACTCGTCCCGATATGGGTGAGATATGGATTCCCAAGAAAGGCGAAACATTGAAACTCACCCTCTGGAATCTTCCAGTCTACGAACGCGCCATCCGCACCTATGAGGGCAACGATCTTCAGGTGAAAGACGGCAAGATATATATCAACGGAAAAGAGACAGACCGCTACACCTTCAAAATGGACTATTACTGGATGCAGGGCGACAACCGCGACCGCTCAGCCGACTCCCGCTACTGGGGATTCGTGCCGGAAGACCATATCGTAGGCAGTCCGATGTTCATTCTCGCTTCTTTCGACGAAGAAAAAGGTCTATTCGATGGCAAGATCCGCTGGGATCGAATCCTGCGCAATGCCAATCCGGACAAAGACAACAAATGGAAATAATCCCTCCATACCTTGCTTCTACTACTTGGCTACAAGGCAGAGCTACTTCGAGTACACTCAAGACCCGCGACTACACACGGACACTCATTGAGTCAAACAATCCTGAAGGGATAGTGCTGACAGTGCCAATAGCAGGGGGCAGCTCCGCTGCCAAGCGTCTGAAGCCGGAAAGCCTTGTCATTTCAGACCATGGCGACTGGACACGTATTCATCTTGGAGCAATCGAGGCGGCCTACGGCAAAGAACCATATTTCGTGCATCTTTTTCCTGAAATCGCATCAGCCATAGAGCAGTATCCACAACTTCTTTCCTCCCTTAACGTTGTATTAATGGAAAAGATGATGGCGTTTATTGGATATAACGACGCAATACGAGACATAACGCTATTAAGAATGGGAAATCCGGGAAGATGCCACGACATCACCAGACGACTCAAATCGAAGATCAATCCGGATCACTCCTTCTTAGAGCCTCTCTTCCGCCTCGGTCCTGACTCCATCTTCCTCCTTTAGTAACAGAGCACCATCCGAGTGCGTCCACGTGTGTCGTGGATAAACTGAATTCTGCATTATGCATCATGCATTTTGAATTAAAAATAATATTGACACTGCTTTTAGCTTCCATCGCATTTGGAGGTCGAGCTGCCGTACCCGAAATTCCGACATACGAAGGGGATCTGAAAGTGAAGGTCAATCCGGTCAAAGGCTTCTATCGATTCGTAGACGAATACGGAGATTCAGTCCGCATGACAATATTCAAAGACTTCTATGTCTATCCTCCGATGAAGTTTAAGAACAAGAAGCAAGAGGATTTCTACTGGAAGACAGTACGTGATGTCCGCAAGACTCTCCCATATGCCAAGCTTGCATTCGCAACCCTCTGCGAGACCTACGAATATATACTTACCATCCCTGACGAAAAGACCCGCGAGAAGCATCTCAAACGCCTTGAAAAAGATATCTTCGAGCAGTATAAACCCGTAGTCAAACATATGACCAAGAATCAAGGCAAAATCCTTCTAAAGCTTATAAACCGAGAGACAGACCAGAGCTCCTTCAACATTGTGAAGGCTTTCCTTGGGAGTTTTCGTGCAGGATTCTGGCAGACTTTCGGGAAATTCTTCGGCATGAACATGAAAGCCGGTTTCAATCCGGAATCAAACAAAGACGATGCGATGATAGATCGCATCGCCCATTTGATTGAACAAGGACAGCTCTAATGAATGAAGGGCCGTCAAGAACGAGCAGCAAGCAGTGTCCCCTTCCCTTTCAAGGTGAGTGAGGTGAGTGCAGCAGGAATCAAAACAGTCTCCCCTGACTTGACTGCCATTATCCCCTCTTCATATTCTAACTCAGCTTCTCCTTCAAGACACATCAGCACCGTAAAGGAAGTGTCGCTGAGATGCAATGCCATTTCGCCATCAAGCAAAATCCTATCTACCGTAAAATGGTCGCAACGCGCTATGATTGCATCTGCAACCTCTTTATCCGGAGTTTTACTTTTGTAGTCATCGTAGAATTTATAGTCGATAGCATCTTTCGCCAATTCTGTATGAAGTTCGCGCGTATTGCCTTTCGCATCGCGACGTCCGTAGTCGTAGATACGGTATGTTATATCGCTCGATTCCTGAATCTCTGCAAGAAGATTGCCGGCTCCGATGGCATGAACTCGCCCGGCAGGGAGGAAGAAGACGTCGCCCGGATGCGAATCGTGCACAGCAAGCACATCTTCTATCGTATTATTCTCAACACTATCTACATATTCATCGGCAGTTATCTCACGATTGAGACCGGAGTAAATCTTGGCACCTTTATCTGCATCAATGATATACCACATTTCGGTCTTTCCCAAACTGTCATGGCGTTCTTTGGCGAGTTCATCGTCGGGATGCACCTGTACCGACAAATTGTCGTTGGCATCAATTATCTTTATAAGTAATGGGAACTTACCGTCGTATCTTGCAAACACTTCGCGACCCAATAACTCAGGTCCGAAACACTCGATAAGCTCCGTAATACGCATTCCCTTATAAACACCATCAGCAACTATTGATTCATGACCCGGCACGGCTGAGATCTCCCAGCTTTCACCTATATTTGCTTCTGTCTGTTCTATACCTTTATATTTGCAGATTTTCTCACCTCCCCATATCACGCTCTTAAGATATGGAACAAATCTGATCGGTTCTTTTTTTAGCATTGGTTGATTCTTTATTATTGAAGACCATTTATCTTTTATCAATCCTCCTCTTCATCTATTTTTGAAAGGGCGAAAGAGTATGCTCCAGCAGAGATTGCCTTACTTGCCCCAAGTTTGGATAGAGTGACGCCGATACGTTTCATATCATCGTATTCCACGGTCAGATTTGTACCTCTCACAGCGATTCTCTTTGTGTTTCCTTTTGCAAACTTATCGAAGTCGGCGGGATCATCAAGGTCAAACACTTCCATCTGGACCCTACGGACACTGTCTCCTCCTAAGGTGGCAAGTTCAGAACGCAATTCTTTCATCAAGGACGGCATTATCCACCGACCGGCTGCCGTGATTCCTCCCCCTATCACAATGATGCCGTCGATCAATTGTGCTGCAATTGCCATAGCGTTGCCTGCCACTTCCCCAAATTCTGCAAAAGCCTTGCGAGCAGCATCTTGATTACCTTCTCGTTTACCATCGGCTATCTCACATATTTCTTTGGGCTCGAAGTTGTGGCCATAATCGCCGGAAGCTTCGGCATATACGCGCTTTATGGCACGAACAGCTACACCTTCCTCCACTATTATACCTTCCTTCATCTTATGAGGGAGACAGAATGTCTCCACACAGGAGTTGTCGCCACGGTTGAGTTGACCATTAACAACTACTCCTACTCCAAAACCGGTGCCGAACGTATAGCCTAAAAGATTGTGGAATCGTTTTGCACTGCCTGCCTCTGCCAGACGGTGGTTGATCTCAGGAAGGGCACCGCAAAGAGCCTCACCGTAAGCAAAAAGGTCACCGTCATTATTTATAAAGACAGGAATACCAAACTCATTCTGAAGCATTGGTCCGAGGGCCACACCATCCCTAAACGAAGGGAAATTGGGCAGGTAGCCTCCGATTATACCATTGGGATAGTCTGCGGGACCGGGAAATGCAAAACTTATAGCCACCGGTTTCTCATCAACCTTACTTATCACTTCATGAAATCCCCTTACCATCGTATCGAGACAAAGGTCAAGATCGTGTGCATTAGAAGGATAAATAATGGGATCAGTGATATACTCGCATCCTCGCATAGCTCCAAATACAAAATTTGTACCTCCTGCATCAAGTGTTATGACAGTTCTGTCGTCGTGTCTATACATATCTTAATAATCTTAAGTTTATTTTCTATCCTACAAATTTAAACATTTATTTTAATATTCGCAACATTCTTTAGCTTTACTCAACTTCAAGACTTCACAAATGTTCAAAAAATTTTCTTAAAAATTTGTATATTCGATTAATTAATTGTAAATTTGCACGTCAACTCTTGCTGATATATCATTGATGCGAGTAAGTTGGCAGACATATTTTTGAAAGCGTTTTTGCTTATTCTGAAAAAGAAAATCGCCAAAATTTTTACTACAAACGGAATAGGCAGTCTAAAGACGCTCATGCTTGTCGTATATCCACTCCCCGACAAGGGGCATCGATATCCGGTTGAGCGTGGGAGTGGACTGGTTATTGTTTGTACGGCGTTTGGCGATGCCCCTTTTTCGATAATCGGAACTTGTCCTACGCTTTTTTTGTATTATGGCGAATGAGTGGACACATCGTCAACAAAACAACAAACTTATGGGTAACTCCTTACGCAACTTGCTTTTAACGGCGACAATCGGATTATCGATGCCCGGTGCCATGGCACAATCCGAAAGCTTTAACGGACTTTCAGGCAACTCCTATTATGTGGATTATGCATCCGGACTTGTCATGCAACTACATGAAACCGATGCTACCATCGTTTCTCCCCAAATGGTGGTCGAGACTGAATTCGATCCAATATGGGATAAAATTCTCTTTCTTGCTAACGAACACGACATCACAAACGAAGCCTTTCAAATAGACAAGGCCAATTTCGAGAAATGCGTAGACGCCTGGGGACTTCAAGATCAGATATTCACTCAGAATACAGAAGACTTCAATAACGCTGCCTATGAAATCTTAAAGCAATATTATAATTTGGTCAGTATTCTGGAACAGTTATCTGAAACCAGAAGTGCAGCCAAAGCAGCCAAGGCATTAGGGCCAGCTAATGTTGTGTCAACCAATTTCTCATTCAATATTTCAGAAATCATATCAGACTTTGACTATGCCGAATTTATGGTCAACTTCACACGAGACTATCTAATAGATTTCGAACAAGAAATTTACGAATTTGCAGAGAAACTTGATGAAAGTGGGGAAGAACTAAATGAGATCGCAATGGAATATGAAACCATTCTGAACTACCATACTTCTTACATTCTTGGATTATATGAATGGCTTGAACAATATGCGGAGGTTGCAAGCGAAGAACTCCTTTACGAAATCGCAGACGACATAGCCGAAAGAGTCGATGACCTTAAATATGACATGGAGAACCTACCAACCAATCCAGCTGAATACTTAAACACCTGGGCAGAAATCTGCCTTGATTATATGAATAGCACCCAGGAAAACTTTATGGAGGCTTATGAAGAACTTACCAAAGTAGCTGAAAGAATAACTCTGCTCCGTAATAATTTCTCAGGAGTACTATTTGCCGGGGCAGCTGGAGATGAAGCAGGTCTCTTCTATACTATACTCAACGACAATGGAAGCCTTATTCTACCCCCATTCATATATAGCAATGAACAGGAATTCTATGTAACAGGAATATATGGCAATTTATTTTCGGGAATGCCCGAAGAGGTCACACTGAAGAACTTGAAACTTGTATTGCCTTCAACCATAATTAGCATCAGCGACAATGCATTTCCTATTGATGGAATTACAGAAATATTTGTATATTCCACAAATATTCCCGACTTGGATAGCAACTGCTTCACTGAAAACACCTATGCAAATGCAGCATTATATGTTAGGGACAACCTTATTGAAGACTATAAAAATGCAACACCCTGGAATAAATTCCAGAATATTCTTCCGGAAAGCATGTCAGCTGTTGATGCCATTGCCGATATGAAAGAGAATATTCTTATTGAAGGTTCAAACCTTATAGTAAATGTGCCAGCAGGAAATATCATCAATGTCTATGCACCCGACGGACGCATAATATATTCAGGATATAACAATCAAATCGAACTCCCATCTAAAGGCCTCTATATTATTAAGACAGCCAACATAACCACAAAAATAATGTATTGACATAACTTCTAATAGTATCGGAATTTTTCATAAAAAAACATTTATCACAATTTATCGCAATTTATCGCAAATTGCGATAAATTGATTTTTTATACAATACCTAAGTAGGCAGCTAAACAAATCTTACGACCAATGCATAAAAACAACTTACCCAATCAATGCGTTATAATTAAAACGGAGGATAAGTTCCCCCAATGTCACCATACCCATTAAGTGGCAATCACCTATTAAATCTATATTATGAAAAAGAATTCCACAGCAAGGCCTTCAAAAAGAATGAGAAAGGCCGAACTTCAAAATAAGATTCTGGCTTTTCTTGAAAAGGAAAACCGACAGGCTTTCAACTATAAGCAAATCGCTTTCGCCATTGATGCCCAAGACTTCAAGATGGATGTCATCAACCTTCTTGAGGAACTTGCCGCAAATGATGTGATCCAGGAAATTGGTCTTGGAAAATACAAGGCTCCGGCAAACCGCGGCTCTGAAAATGTCGGCACATTCATCCGCCGCTCCAATGGCAAGAATGCAGTGCTCATCGACGATGAGCAAATCATGGTGGCAGAACGAAACTCCATGCATGCACTCAATGGCGACAAGGTGCGCGTGATGATATCTGCCGCCCGTAAGGGAGTAGAGCCGGAAGCACAAGTGCTCGAAATCATAGAGGCAAAAGATCAGGTATTCATCGGCGAACTCATCGTCGACCGACATGGTGCGCGACTTGTGCCCGACTCCAAGTTCCTTGCAGCCGACATCATCCTCAACCGCAATAAGTTGAAAGGCGGAAAGACTGGCGATAAGGCAATCGCCCGCATCACAATGTGGAAAGACGAAGAGATGTGTCCACGTGGCGAGATTGTAGACATCCTTGGAAAGAAAGGGGAAAACACTGCCGAGATGCATGCAATCCTTGCAGAATTCGGTCTGCCGTATAAGTATCCTGAGAATGTTGAGAAAGCCGCGGACAAGATTGGTCCGGGCATCACGCCTGAAGAGGTCGCAAAGCGAGAAGATTTCCGAGGGATCACCACTTTCACCATCGACCCTCGCGATGCGAAAGACTTCGATGATGCTCTTTCTATCCGGACCCTTGCCAACGGCAACTATGAAGTCGGCGTCCACATCGCCGATGTGACCCACTACGTCACTCCCGGTAGCATCATCGACAAGGAGGCTCAGAAGCGAGCTACATCCGTCTATCTCGTAGACCGCACTATCCCCATGCTCCCGGAACATCTCAGCAACGGCATCTGTTCCCTGCGACCCAACGAGGAAAAACTTACATTCTCTGCCATCTTCGAACTCGACAAAAATGCCAATGTCATCAATAGCCGCATCGGACGCACCGTGATCAAGAGCGACCGCCGCTTCACCTACGAGGAGGCGCAAGAGCGTATCGAAACCAAAGAAGGTGACTATTCCACTGAAATAAATATCCTCAACGATCTCGCACAGCAACTGCGCCATCGTAGATATGAAAACGGAGCACTTGAATTTGATCGCGCTGAAGTCCGCTTTGACATAGACAAAGATGGAAAGCCAATCAGTGTATATTTCAAGGAATCAAAGGAAGCCAACAAGCTCATAGAGGAGTTTATGCTTCTTGCCAACATCGCAGTAGCTGAAAAGATTGGCAAGGTACCCAAAGGGAAAAAAGCAAAGTCATTTGTGTATCGTGTCCATGACAATCCGGATGCAGAGAAACTTGCCAATCTCAGCAGCATTGCGGCACGTTTCGGCTTCAAGATCAATGCAGAAGGGAAGTCAACACAAGTCAACAAGAGCCTCAACCGCATGCTCAAGGATGTAAAGGGTCGCGGAGAAGAGAATATGCTCTCCATGCTCGCCATCCGCTCAATGGCCAAGGCTATCTACACCACCGACAATGTAGGCCACTATGGACTGGCAGTGCCATACTACACTCACTTCACCTCCCCCATACGCCGATATCCGGATATGATGGTACATCGCCTATTGCAGCGTTATGCCGATGGAGGGCGCTCTGTAGACAAAATCAAACTTGAGGACCAGTGCAAGCATTCCTCAGATATGGAGCAATTATCCGCCAACGCCGAACGCGCTTCCATTCGCTACAAGCAAGTGGAATACATGCGCGACCGTCTGGGCGAAGTATATGAGGGTGTCATCTCCGGCGTCACCGAATGGGGAGTCTACGTAGAGCTTGACGAGAACATGTGTGAAGGCCTTGTGCCTGTGCGCGACCTTGCTGACGACTATTACGACTATGATGAGAAAAACTATTGTCTGACAGGCCGCAAGACCCACAAGAAATACACACTGGGCGACCGAGTGAAAGTGCAAGTGGCACGTGCCGACCTCGACAAGAAGCAACTTGACTTCGCTCTTCTTTCCGATGACGGGAACCCCAACAAGCCCCTTAAGGAAAAAGACAAGAAGCACGGACGCAACCAACCAAAAACGCGATCCAAAAGAAAAAAATAGTTAAAAATTTGCTCATTCAAAAAAAAAGCAGTAATTTTGTACCCGGATGAGCCCTCCACGACCAGCTCCCCGTGAATCCCCCAGATCTTGACCGAAGCAAGGGTAGCGGGTTGAGCGGTGCGATGAAGTAAGTTCATCCACCTGCCTCTTTAGCTCAGTTGGCCAGAGCACGTGATTTGTAATCTCGGGGTCGTTGGTTCGAATCCGACAAGAGGCTCCCCAAAAGGCGCGACGGCATTTGCCGCCTCGCCTTTTTTAATAATTCAACCGTTTGTCAAATTGTAAAAATGTCAATTTGACAAATTGACATTTTTACATCCATGATAATCTTTAACATCTCCTTCGTCCTCCCCAAGGCGCGCCAAGACTCCTTCATAGATTGGACTAAATCCGAAGCCCAAGTAGCCGCCCAATCAAAAGGACTTCGCGACTATAAACTCATCACAGTAGCAGCAATTCCCGGCGACAAGGAATTTGCCAAATCGGAAGAAAAGAATTTCTCCATCCAGATGCACTTTGATTCCATCTCCGACTGCCGGGAATGGAATGAGAAAAATTTTCCATCATTTATGGAGTCCTACGCCAAGTGGCATGGTCCCAACCCTCTATTTTTCGCCACCATCCTCAAAGAACTATGAATCTAAAAGATTACGACCGAATCATAATGGGCATCGACCCCGGCACCAACGTAATGGGCTACGGAGTATTGGGCATTACGGGAAAGAAGGCCAACGTGGTGGTGATGGGTGTCATTAAACTCAACCGCTTTGAGACGCACTATCTGCGCCTCGGGCGTATATATGAACGAGTGAGCGGCCTCGTGCAGCAATACCTTCCCGACGAACTTGCCATCGAAGCTCCATTTTTCGGAAAGAACGTGCAATCAATGCTCAAGCTTGGGCGCGCCCAAGGAGTAGCAATGGCAGCCGCACTTGCACGCGACATCCCCATTACAGAATATCCTCCCCTAAATGTCAAGAAAGCAGTGACAGGCAATGGCCAAGCTTCCAAGGAACAGGTAGCGAATATGCTAAAGCATCTTCTCTCCATTCCTGAAGAGAAGATGCCAGATGCTCTTGACGCCACGGATGCCCTCGCCGTGGCACTATGCCATATGTATGAATCCGCTAAACCGGAAATAGCCAAGGGACCTAAATCTTGGAAAGACTTCCTCGCCAAAAATCCCGACAGACTCGCCCCACGAAGAAAATGATGATAAGCTCCAGCAATAACAAAATTCATCATTTATCATTGCCAAAGAGTTGCTTGATCGACCCCAGCGACCCTAACACCGAAGTTGCCTCATACGGGATATACACGGTTTTGTTGTCTTGGCCATCGGTCATGCTTTTAAGTGTCTCTATATATTTCTGCGCAAGCATATAAGCCGCCGGATCGGTCTGAGATTGCGCCACTGCATCAGCCACATTGCGTATGGCATCAGCCTCAGCTTGGGCACGAAGCACCTGTGCCCGCGCCTCACCTTCAGCCTTGAGGATAGCTGCCTGCTTCTCTGCTTCTGCCTTGTTAATCTGCGACATCTTCTGGCCCTCAGATCGCAGGATCAGCGACTGCTTCTCTCCCTCGGCGTTCAGGATTTCTGCACGACGGTTGCGCTCTGCCTGCATCTGCTTCTCCATCGCTACACGCACACTCTCCGGCGGTGTGATATCCTGCAATTCCACTCGATTCACCTTCACACCCCATTTATTTGTGGCATCATCAAGAATTGACTGGAGCTTTGCATTGATAGTGTCGCGCGAAGTAAGAGTCTCATCAAGTTCCAATTCGCCAATCACATTTCGCAGTGAAGTCTGCGTAAGTTTCTCGATGGCATTAGGAAGATTATCAATTTCATAGACAGACTTCTTCGGATCCACAATCTGAAAATATAGAAGCGCATTAATCTCAGTAGTCACATTGTCGCGAGTGATAACCTGCTGAGAAGGGAAGTCGTAGACCTGTTCACGCAGATCTATCACTGTAGTGGTCGACACGCGCAAGCCTCCTCGTCCGAATGCACTACTCGGCTCAATTTTCCGCGTATAGATCACCTTTGGCTTATCTATAAAAGGAATAATAAAATTCAGACCGGGCTGAAGCACAGAATGAAACTTTCCAAGACGCTCTACAACCTTTGTCTCAGACTGAGGCACCACCTTAACTCCTGCCATAATCACTACCACTACAAGCAGCAATATCACTGCTGCCACAATAATCGTCGTCATAATTCTTTATTTTTTGTTATTTTATTATCTTTCAAGCCTTCTCCACCAACAGGATTATCGAATCATATCCCACTACCCTAACTTCCTCACCTGGCACTATAGGAGCACCATGCTTCGTAGACCTTACCTGCCAAACATCTCCATCTATCCTCATTCTCAGGCAGTCGGGAGCATTGATTACAGTTCCAGTCCTCCCTATTAGAGCATCCATACCGGTAGCGGTATGCTCAGAGCCTTTATGCAAGGCTTTCACAAGACGGTCACGCCATCGATAAGTAACAGCATATATAAGAGCTGTGAAAGCGACAAAAGTCACTATCGTCACTATCCATTTTCCTCCCAGGAAAGCTGCCACCATCGCCGCAAGAGCCCCAACTCCCACATACAGACAGGTGGTAGACATCGTCAGCAACTCAGCCACCAAGAAACCTACTCCCAGTATCAGCCAAAAACTCCAAAGTCCCATATTTCATTAAAATCATTAATAACATCACAACACTCAGCTTCGAGAATGAGTGTCGAATGATCGACACACAAAGGTAATCAAAATTTCTCAAATTCACAAATTTTCCAAAAACATCAACTTACAATATCACCATCCTTTCCCAATCTATGCCTTCTGAAACCTGACGACATCCAAAGTGAATCAATTTTTGTTTGCACATCTAAATATTTTTTAGT
>CAYNEZ010000072.1:0-15026 GCA_964396365.1 uncultured Sangeribacter sp.
TATTCGACCATGACCTTGGTTTTCTAATCCATTGCAGTTATGGCAACGGCTACCGCCTGACAGGACGTGATGACTACCGACAGGTGATCCTTGCGGCAGCAGATTCCCTTGCAACCCTCTTCAATCCGGCAGTAGGAACGATACTCTCATGGCCCCGTAACGTAGAGATGCTCGGAGGACACAACACCATCATGGACAACATGATAAACCTTGAGATGCTTTTTTGGGCAGCCAATCATGGCGGAAATCCATATCTGCATGACATTGCAGTGAAGCATGCCGAAACGACTATGGAGCATCATTTCCGCCCAGACTATACATCTTACCATGTAGCTGTCTACGATCCGAAGACCGGGGAGTTCTTGCGTGGATGCACACATCAGGGGTATGATGACGACTCTATGTGGGCAAGAGGACAGGCTTGGGCCATATATGGATATACAATGGTATACAGAGAGACGAAAGACCCGAAATTTCTTGACTTCGCACAAAATGTGACGGATGTCTATCTTGAGCGGCTTCCGGAAGACAGAATTCCCTATTGGGACTTCAATGATCCTGATATTCCCGAGACCCCTCGAGATGCCTCGGCAGCCTGCGTAGTGGCTTCCGCTCTGCTTGAATTAAGCGGCTATGTGGATAAGGAAAAATGCGAATGTTATAAAGAAGAGGCCCTAGCAATGTTATCCTCTCTCAGCAGTGAGAAATATCAGTCGGGAGACAAGAATAATTCCTTCCTCCTGCATTCTACCGGGCATCATCCGGCAGGAAGCGAGATAGACTATTCAATCATATACGCGGACTATTATTATATAGAGGCGTTAAACCGACTACGCGATCTTGACGGGAATAATCCGAATTCAGCAATATTAACAACCATTACTCCGTTGAAAAAGTAGCGTTACACTATCATCGATGATGGACATTAAAACTCCCACTTATGGCGAGAGTTGAATATATAAGATATATTATGTCGGTAATGCTGTCAGTAATGCTGACGGCGTTACCTGCATATGCGGAGGGACGGCTATACCAACGCGTCTCTCACGCTGATGGCATGGAATCCAATGGATTCACCACATATGACATAACCCGTACGGGAGATGGGTTCATTTGGTTTGCTACCGATCATGGCCTGGTAAGATTTGACGGGGAACATAGCATAAAAATAGCACTGCCGCATACTGATACCGGAGAGACAACCGTAAGAGCCTTGACTCAAGCCCACGAAGGAGGCTTGATTGCAGCAACATCATCCGGATTATTTCGTATAGAAACATCAGAAAAGGGGCATTCCATGAGCCAGCTTCTTGACGGTGCAATTTTTCCTGCTACCTGTGCACTTTGGATTCCAGATAAACTATCCCTTGTCGGAGGCGACGAGGGAATCATTACGTTTACACCTGACGGAAAATCGCACCGGGTAATGGTAGGACAAGATGTACTTGACTTATCAAACAAAGTCGTAGACATGACTGCAGGCAATGGAGGAGCTTATCTTTTGACCCAAGGAGGTGTATTCTCCCTGAATGCAGACAATATGACGGTCAAACCGGTCGGAGACTCTGCTATGGTGGAAACTTTGAGCGGAACTTCCATTGCTGCCACAGATAAGTATATCTATATCGGCACATCGGGCAACGGCATCTGGAAGATAGACCTTTCAACCGGCAATGTCAAGGAGGCTTTCGGATTTTCGAAGGGCAATGTTGTCACTTCCATGAAACTGAACCATGACGGATCTATCCTATATGTCGGAACGGATGGGGGTGGTATCACCAAAATAGATGTGGCTTCAGAGAAAATCATAAGCAATGCACGGCACATAGCTTCTGATCCTATAAGCCCTTCGAGCAATCAGGTCTATACCCTATATACAGACAGTGGTGATCATCTTTGGGTAGGATATTACCAAAATGGAGTTGATTACACTCCTTCGTGGACAGGTCCGTTTGAACTTGTCGATAATCCTGCAGTATTTAATACACGAGGAGTCCCGGTCAGAGCTCTCAGCATATCTGACGGACGCATTACCATAGGAACGAGAGAGGGAATAACCGTATTTGAACGAAATTGTTCTACGGCTTGGAGTGTTAAAAGTCCGGTGTTGCGCTCTGAAATGATCATTTCCCTGCTTGATCATAATGGGAAAACATATATCGGGACTTACGGCGGCGGGTTGCAGATCCTTGATCCGGCCACACGAACTGTAAGCAATCCTTCAACAGAAGGCCCCCATTCGGTATTTAAATCAGGACATATATTCTCACTGGCTGCGGATAAAGAGGGCAATTTGTGGGGTGGCACCAACTATGGATTGTTTAAGCTGAAAAAGAATGGAGAAATAAAACGGTACACATCGTCAAACAGCGGCCTTCCGGATGGGAACGTCTATGGTATTTTCTTCGATTCAGAAGGAAAAGGATGGATCTGTACGGAATCGGGACTTTGTGTCTATGATCCTCGACAGGATAAACTGCGCACAGATTTGTTTCCATCTACATTCCCAAGAAATACACGTTTCCGTACGGTCTATGAAGACAGCAGGCATCGTCTTTATTTTGTACCTGAAAACGGAATGGTGATAACCTCAAATATGGATCTGTCGGATCAAAAAGTCATCACACATCCTTTGCTTGACGGAGTGGATGCCAAAGGAGTTGTTGAAGATCATGCAGGCAACATTTGGATCTCCTCCAACAGGGGAATCTTCCGAGTTGATTCCCACGGACATGTGGTCAGATTTGGCCTTGCCTCCGGTCTTCCATCGCCATCATTTCTGCAGGGTCAGCCAATTTCTGATAAGGAAGGGCATATATGGTTTGGCAACTCAGCCGGTCTGTTAAAACTTACAGAATCGGATATCGACCAATCAATAGAGGCCCAGAGGGCTCCAGTGCCAACCATCATTAAAGTAAATGGAAAGCAAATCGATTTTGTGCCTCAACGGGAGAGTGGGGACGGAAGTTTTCATGTAGAATTGGATAAGTCGACCAATACCGTCAATATAGATTTCTCGACGTTCTCTTATGCATTGGAGGAGCCGGAAGCTTATGTCTATAGCCTTGACGGAGGGGAATGGAGGCGTTTTACCGGTGAATTATCCCTTACCTTGTATGAACTATCCCCCGGGAGACATGAGATAAAGGTGAAATGCGCCAATGACTCAGACGGGGAAGCGGATTTGACAACTGTAAAATTGCGTATTCCATATCCCATATGGTGGTATGTGCTTATTGGGCTTATCGTAGCTCTTATACTTGTGCCTGCTTCCATATGGATGTATGCAAGGAAGAACCGAATAACCACGAAAGAATCCACGGAACCGATGGATGTCGCACCATCGCCGGTTGCTGTATCAATGGAAGAGCCGAGTATGCGCCAGAAATATGCTTCCAATACACGACCAGAAACGAGGCTCGCGAAATAGCACGAAAAGTAGAAGAGATCATGGATAAGGATAAGCCTTATCTTCAGACCGACCTTAAAGTGGCGGATTTGGCAGCGATGGTAGGAATCTCGAGCCATAAGCTTAGCCAATTTTTCAGTCAGCACAAGGGACATACATTCTATGACTATGTCAATAAGTTTCGTGTCGAAGAATTCAAGCGCCTTGTGAAAGATGAGAGAAACCGCTCGCTCACCTTGAGTGCATTGGCAGAGAAAGCTGGTTTCTCTTCGCGCGCTTCCTTCTTCAGACACTTCAAGAATATAGAGGGAATTTCTCCCGGAGAGTATCTCAAAAACAGTTTTGAGACAGATTGAGACTCAAAGAGAGTATCAAATAATTGGGTTAGATTACAGTCTCAAAAAATTAAAGGATTGAAATAAATGTAATTATAAAAGAAATATGTCATAAAATTTTGTGACATGAAAGAGGGCTTTAAAAATTTTGGATAGTGACGGGATTGCCGTAATTTTGCCATCGTTAACCTCGCTCAAGCGAAAAAAATCAAACGACATGGCAAACTCAAAACAATCCAATCATGAGGCTGTAGCACTCTTCTATAAGCACAGTGAAAAGCTTCAAAGATACGTACGCTCCCGCATCAACAACCAGGATGATGCCGATGATCTGATGCAAGACGTATTCCTTCGTCTTCTGGAATATCCGGGAGAAATCATTGCGGAGTCCGCAGGCAATCTTGCGTTCTCGATGGCATCGCACGCGGTGAATGACTATCTACGTCACCAATATGTCAAGACTTCGGTTCATTCTCAGCTTTCGGTAACCCAGACCGGTGTGACCAACGAGACAGAGAATACAATATTAGGCCGAGACATGCAGCGTCTGGAGCGGCAACAACTCAACGCCATGCCCCGTCAGCGCAAACTTATATATATAATGCGCATACATCAAGGTAAAAACACCAAGGAGATAGCCGAGTCGCTTAAGATATCACCCAGAACAGCGGAAAATCATTTCTATATCGGTATACGCCAAATGAGAGCGTGTTTCAGCGCTGCCATTTAACAATCCGGATAAAAGATGCGTTGTGGTCTGCGCACAAAGCAAATGATCATTAAATCCATATTCGGAAAAGTGAGGAGAAGGACACGCGTTGACGCGCACGGAGTGCGCTAACTACTTTCTCCGATCCTTGAAAAATTACTTATTCAAAATTGAAATGCGCAAATACTTTATGATTTACCTATAAAAACGATATTTACTAAATACATTGAGTATTTTTAATCGCTTGACCGACTATATTTGAAAATAAGTTCTTAAATTTGTAGGGACTAACCTAATAATAGAAAACAATAACAATCAAATACCCCTTAAATTATGAATCTATCAATCAACCGGCGAAGAATGGCACTGTGTGTGGCATTGGCCATTCTTGGAGGAGCAGCACCGGGATTTTTGTCGCCATCACTTATGGCATCCCCGGCACCGGCAGTAGCGCCCATAGCTACAGTGAATGGTACGGTAGTTGACAATACAGGCGAACCCTTGATTGGTGCTACTGTAATGGTGAAGGGTTCCTCTAACGGAACCGCTACAGATATCGAAGGCAACTTTACTCTTAAGAATGTGGAGGGAAAGACCATTGTGGTGTCTTATGTCGGATATAAGACTAAAGAAGTAACAGCAGCTCCCGAACTCAAGATCGTGCTTGAAGAAGACAATTCAACACTTGACGAGCTTGTAGTGGTGGGCTATGGTGTTCAGAAGAAGGGATCGCTTACCGGAGCTGTATCATCGGTTGATGACAAGGTTTTTGCAGACAAGGCTACTGCCACGAACCCATTGGCAGACCTTCAGGGTCAGATACCGGGTATGGTTGTGACTCGAGGTTCGTCCGCTCCCGGACGAGAATCATGGGACTTCAAGATCCGAGGGGAAGCTTCAGTCAATAATACAAGTGCGCTTGTGATCGTAGATGGTGTTCCCGGAGGCCTTTCAGATATTAATCCGGATGATATAGAAAACATTTCAGTGCTTAAGGATGCATCGGCTTCAATCTATGGTGCTCGTGCAGCGGGCGGCGTCGTGCTTGTGACTACGAAGCGTGGCAGCAAGAACGGTAAAAAGCCAACCATTTCGTATAGCGGAAACGTGACATGGAAAGTTTCTGATCCGCAGGTGCAGTGGATGAATCTTCAGCAGTGGGCCACTTGCATAGAGGAAGTGCTTTACAATGAAGGAATTTCAAGTGGCACACTAAATACATTTACTCCAGTGGGAGCTTTCCCATATGCGGCAATCTATGCAATGAAGACAAAAGATCCGCAGTATATGGGCACGGTGCAAAGCTATGCAGCTCTTGGCGGCAATGCTGATGCTATCAGTGATATCGGCTTCATAGACTCAGACCAATATAGCGATACTTTCGGCAATGCCTTTGCGCAGTCACACTCTCTGAGTGTAAGTGGGGGCAGCGATGTAGCGAAATATAATGTCAGTCTTGGCTATATGTATGATGGTTCGCCTCTTCAGTTTGGGATAAAGGAAAAAGCGCATCGCTACACGGCTAGAGCCAACAATGACTTCAAGATAACAAACTGGTTTGATCTTGCCACTACCATATCATTTGCCAGAAGGGACAATACTTATCCTCTCAACAATCCATCAGGCGTCAATGGTAATCCTCCCGGCTCGCCAATCTTCACATCAGATGGTCAGCACGCATTTGGCTGGCTCAATAACTATTCGGATGTGGCAGTAGCGAAATTGGGTGGAAGCAAACGTCAGATCTATAACGAGACTGTGGTCAATGTGCGTCCTACCTTCCATATCATCAAGGGACTTGACCTTGTAGGCACAGTGGGATATACTGTAAAGGACTGGACCAATAAAGAGACCATGCTCAAGAATTACATGTATAATTGGGACAATGAGAAGATTGAGACTATGGTGCGTCCTACCGACAACCGCTTCGACCGCTTCAATGCTTCTGCACTATATCAGATTTATCAAGGGTATCTTAACTATATGGTAGATTTCGGAGCCAACAAGGAACATAACCTGACCGCTATGCTCGGAGCAAGCTATGAGCGCGAGAGCAAGGAGGAGTCGGATGTAAAGCTTCTTAATCTTGCTGACGGATTCCTGGAATCACTTTCATCCTCTTATAATCCTGAGACTTCAAAGGTAGAATTCAAAGATGACAAGTGGACAACGGCCCTCGCATCATATTTCGGACGTATCAATTATGACTATGAAGGACGTTACCTCATAGAACTGCTCGGGCGCTATGATGGATCCTCAAAATTCGTGCGTGGCAAGAAATGGAAGGGATTCTATGGAGTATCCGGTGGCTGGCGCATAAGCGATGAAAAATTCCTTCGCGACGTAACATGGCTCAATGACCTGAAGATCCGTGCATCATATGGCGAGACAGGTAATCAGGAAGGAATCGGAAGATATGACTTTGTAGGGAACATTGCTACCAGTGTCAACGGATCAAATACCACGAGCGCCGGAATCTTCGGCCCGACAGGTTCAGCATCTGCTCTCCAGACACTTTGGCAGAGCAACGTAATCAGCCTTGACCGAACTTGGGAAATTGTCAAAAACACCAATATCGGTGTAGATTTCTCCTTCCTCAACGGACGTCTCAGTGGCTCGGCAGAATACTTCTGGAAGACCAATGACAATATGCTTGTCGGGGTGACCTATCCGGGCGTATTCGGAGCCGATGCCCCAAAGACCAACAGTGGCAAGCTGAAGGTGCATGGTTGGGAAATACAGCTCAACTGGCGCGATCGTATCGGAGAAGTGTACTACAATGTGGGTTTCAATCTCTCAGATGCCAAGAACAAGCTCGTCTCGATGCCAAATGCATCCAGCTATAGCCAGAATGCCATTACGAAACAGCGAGAAGGCTATCAGCTTAACTCAATGTTTGGTATGGAGTTTGTGAAGCTTATTGAAAATCAAGAAGAACTTGACGCATATAGGGCAATGGTTGATGCTGCAGATGGTCAGTCTCTTGGGGTAGACACTTCAATAATGGGTATCGGCGATGCAATGTATGCTGACCTTGACGGAGACGGAAACATCGATTATGATGACATAAAATTCCTTGGCACTACCAACCCCCGTTACTCCTATGCACTAAATCTCGGAGGCCAATGGAAAGGGCTTGACCTGAATCTGATGTTCCAGGGGGTAGGCGAGGCAAAACTGATACGCGATGTCACCACTCTGACAGCTCCCGGACGAAATATCTATCAGATACAGGGTGGCCAGTGGTATGACAAGACTTGGGGGTATAACCTTGGCGAGGATCCACGTATGGTGGGCCAAGAGATAACCTATTACAATGTAGCAGGAGACGGATCGCTGACACAGACCACAGTCACTACAAGTGCTTCGGACTATCGTGTGGCTAACAATGACCCTTATAATTCAACACCACGCTGGCATCGCAGCATGACTGCTTACAACTACCTCTATAGCGACGCATGGTATCGCCTTCAGAATATGGCTTATTGCCGTCTCAAGAACTTGACAGTGGGCTATACCCTTCCTTCTGACTGGACAAAGAAAGCCGGTATTGAAAAGGTAAGACTATACTTCACCGGCACCGACCTCTTCACAATCAGATTCAATAAAGACAAGACTGACCCGGAGAATATGGCTACCAATCCACTTGGAGGCACTTCAGGCGCGAACGCCTATCCTTTCTATCGCAGCTATACAATCGGCTTAAACGTTACATTCTAATCTCTCCCGAAACATTATGAAGACAATAAAGATACTGACTCTTGCGGCACTTACTGCAGTTTCGCTTACCGGTTGCGACGATGCCCTTGATTTCTATCCTGAGATCACCACCAATGAGTCGAACACAATGGATAAAATCGGTTATTATGAAGCTGAAGTCAACAATTGGTATGGTTGGCTTCCGAAACTGATGAACTCCGGAAAAATACAAGGTCTCGCCGACCGAGACGGCGACAGCGATTTTGGTACAGGAATGTCAGGGGACATATCGGCATCCAAGATGAGCCAGCCTGAGAAGAACGATCGCTACAATGAATATTATGCTCATGTACGTTCCATCAACTACCTTGAATATTATGCTGAGCACTATTACAAGGGGGACCAGGCAGATCTTGATGAATATCGTGCACAGGCCCGTTTTTTCCGCGCATATGAAAGCTGGATTTTCTTCCGCGATTTTGGTCCGGGCACAATAGTGGAAAGGGTTCTTGACCCGACTTCTCCTGAAGTCATGGCTCCGCGTGCCACGCGCGATGAGTTTGTAGACTTCATGATAGCTGATCTGGAGTGGGCCATAAATTCAGGAAAACTTCCTAAAGAAGCCGATATCCGCAATGGAGCCAAGGAGGGTAGAATTACAATTGGAGCAGCCTACGCATTGCTTGGACGTATATGTCTATTCGAGGGAACCTGGCAGAAATATCACACGGAAATGGATTCTTATCCAGCAGAGAACAACCCAACAACTGCAAATTCAAGGTCGGAAAGAAGCAATTATCTTCTTGAGATCGGAAAGAAAGCATTGGAAAATGTGATAGCAGACAATAGCTATGAGCTTTTCTATAATGAGGCTCTTGGGCAAGCCAGCTACAAATATATGTTCATTCTTGAAAGTTCGGTAGCCCGCAACCCTGCCGGAGTTCTCAAAAAAGCGAATAAGGAATACATACTTGCCAACAGATTTGACAATACGAGCAAGCTTGCCGGTCAGAACTGGGTGCACACTTACCGAGGCTTCGGCATTGGACGTCACCTTGCAGAAAGCTTTGAGACCAAAGATGGCTCTCCACGTTCTACTGACTATTCCGACGCTCACTATTGGTGTAACGACAACATGGATCCCCGCATCTCTGAACTCGGCGTGGCTTTCATGGACTATCAGTGGGCCTATAGCTGCAAACGTGACAGCTATGACGAAATAGGAACTCCTACTGTCAACTCAGGCATCTCCTTCTTGCCGGCTGTAAGCAAATGGAGCGTGGAGACCACTTGTGGAGCCAACGATGCTTCATACGACATCCCGGTGATACGCCTCGGTGGAGTATATCTTGACTATGCGGAGACTCTTTGCGAACTAAACGGAGGCAACCCTATAACTGTGGCGGAAAATGCACATATAAATCTTCTCCGCAAGCGTGTCAATATGCCTACCAAGGCTTCATGGAGTCTTGAGGATATCCGGAAGGAACGTGCCTGCGAGCTATATCTGGAAGGCTACCGTGTCGACGATGTGCGTCGCTGGGCTAAGGGCGATGAACTATTCGGTGTAGATCTCGAAGGCCTCTATATAGGCAAAACTGAGGCTGAACGTAAGAATATCTTCGTGACATCGCAGTGCTACACAGTGATAGTCAAAAATCTTACCTGGGATATACTCAACAATTATAAGTGGATGCGTCTCGAGAGCGGTGATAAATGGCTCTACGTGTTTTGCGATCCCAACAATGTTCCAACGTATGAGCAGGCTGCCGCAAAGAAAGGCCCAGATGGAAAGACCCTATTCACCAACAGCCAGGATCCAGCCAAGACTATCGCTAACGGAATAAAAGTGAGCGCGGAGGGCTATTATGTGATCGAAGCTAAAGAAGACCGTGCCTTCAAGCAGCGCACTTATATGCTTCCGATACCTCTGGATCAGATGATTTTGAACCCCAATTTAGTTCAAAATCCTTTCTGGAATTAAAAAAATAAAAAAAACGGCTTCTACATTGAGTAGAGGCCGTTTTTCATACGAATTATAATGCAGAAAGAGCAGGAAGGCATATGAGTCAGCACCCCGGTCTCTTTCTGCATTTGAAAATTTTTAATCAACATAATACATTTCAGTTATGAAAAAATCTACTATCCTTCTCGCAACAGCACTTGCATTCGCAGGTGCAGCCAACGCACAAGTGCGCTGGAATCCAGAAAACTCATGGGCAACCGACAATGGCGCAACTATCCTTCCTGTAGGAGCAGACGGCAAGTCAGCAGTCAACAAACTCACTAAACTTGAAAACGGCAACTGGCGTGCTGATATTCGATATGCAGCTACAGCCAATCTTACAGAGGCTGAGCCTTATATGGTATTCCAAATCACGACAGACGGTTGTGCATGGAATCTCGGTGACTTTAAGTTTGAGTTTATGCTCCAGCGCAAGTATTCAGATGGACTGAACGAAGAGGGTGGCGTAAAATGGGGAGGCAATACCGACTCTTTCGATGAGAAGTATCCTTCATTCCGTGGAGATAAATACAAAGTTGTAGATCAGTATGACGCAGAGCTTTTCCAGATATTGGGATCTAAGGTCAACGATGGCTCTGAGACTGTGTATACAGAAGACATTATAGTGATTGATCTCAATAATGTGCGCGCTACCGATGACGATCAGACCCGTGGCCTACTTTTCAGCGCAGGCGACGTGTTATTCCCCAACCTTAATGCTTTCGAAACTATCGTTGAGCCGGATGCAAACGGCGAAGGCGGAGTGCAGCAGCGTTCATGGCTTGGCTTCGTATGTATTGCAAAGCCTGAGACTGTGACTGTAGATCAGCCTACTTTCACAATACACTATACCGGAACGGTAGAAGATTCAAGCGATGCACTTATGGTTTGTGAAGACTATGCAAACGGTGAAGGTGGTCAAGAAGTTCGCGACGGAGATCCTGAACCTGATGCAGTTGGAACCGTTGCAGCTGAAAACGTCAATGTATATCTTAAGAATGGCAAGACTGTAGTAGCTCCCGGCGCAACACTGGAGGCTTATACAGCAGACGGCAAGAAGGTTATGGCAGGTGCAGATGCCCTTGCTCTCCCTGCAGGACTTTATATCGTGAAGGCTGTGAAGAATGGAGCAGTCAAGACTGTAAAAGCTATGGTACGCTAATTCCACTTGGGCTATTAAATATATTTTGAACAAAAATTGGGGGGCGTGTTCGGAAAGGATACGCCCCTTATTACTAAAAAACTCATTATGAAGCGACTTTTCGTTATCCTGCTTGGCGTAATCGGTATTTTATGTCAGCTCAAGGCTGAGCGTACTTTCGTGCATCCCGGATGCTCATATACACAGGGACAATTGGATCGTATGAAGGCAATGGTTGAAGCTAAGATTGAGCCATATTATACGACGTATCTCAATCTTTTAAATTCGGAACATGTATCGCTCGGCCGAAAGGTGTCTGACCGTGGCACACAGATAAAGGAAGGTCAATTCAACGGCACTATCGGAATAGACGGACGTTGTGCTCATGACCTTGCATTGCTTTGGCACATTACGGGAGACACCCGGTATGCCGACAAGGCTGTGGAATATCTCAATGCCAACAATCACTATACAAACACTTCTGCCCGCGGTACGGGCCCGCTTGACAACGGCAAGATCAATCTCCTGATTGAGGCTGCAGAGCTGATGCGCGATTACGAAGGGTGGGCACCAGAGGAACAGCAGAAGTTCAAAGATATGCTTACCTATCCTTTTTATTCCAATACTGAAGATTTGGCAGCTAAATATGCTAATTATTCAAACGATGATGCCAACGGGATCACATTCTATTGGAATATATTCAATGGCGACTGCGCACGTTATGGCAACCAGGGAATGTTTGGTATGCTTGCCATGCTGGCAATGGGAGTCTATCTTGATAATGAGCTTATCTATGACCGCGCACTCCGCTATTTATCTGGCCTACCTCATCGAGAGGATGACCTTCCTTATCCTCCGGGTCCTCCGATAACGAGCAGCCGTCCATCGTCGACTGATGAATACCAGAAGACTTATTCGTTGGAAGGGCGCTCAAATAAGACTGAGGATTACGGCTACGATGAACTTCTTGAATATTATTTCTATCCCAACGGACAATGTCAGGAATCTTCACGCGACCAGGGACATGTACTTGCCGGAGTACACAAATATATAGAATTTGCTGAGATTGCGTGGAATCAGGGTGATCGCTTTTATTCACTGCATGACAACCGGCTTCTCAAGGGAATCGAATTCAACTACAGATATAATCTGAGCAGTTTCTTGACTTTTCCGGATCAACCGGAACCTTGGGAACCTGCAGGATATACTGAAAACCGGGATGAGGTGACTTTGGACAACAACCTGTATCTTCACACCAAATGCCGTAGCGGCCGCTGGGAATCGATCAAGCCAAGTCCAGCTCAGCGGGGTTCAATCTCAAATGTGGGTTCACGCACGTCTGCATATTCACACTATCTCGTAAGGGCAGGAGAGAGCGACGAGGATACCAAATGGCTTCAGAGAACTCATGAATATACACTGGATAAATATGGGTTTGAGACTTCGGGGACATCTCCAAACTGGTTTTATGAATGGAATGGCTGGGGCACACTGACAAAGAGTCTTGAGACATGGATGGCTGGTGATCCTGTGAGCTATGTAGATGGGAAGCGAGTATCAGGTATTCACGTAATACCAGGATCCATAAATACAGCTGATTATGACTACTATAATATCAGTGAGGACGGAGAAGGACATACATATCATAAGGTGAATGGCGGTGCAACGTCAGCTTATCGCACGGATGGAGGAGTGGCGCTTAAAGAAACTGATGGAGTATGGACGGTAGTTGATACCCATGCCGGCGAATGGCTCAACTATACTTTAGCGTGCCCTATAGGGGATACATATAACGTATATGTGACTTATAAATCAGTGTCTCCTGCTGTTTTAGGAGTAGCTGTAGCAGGCAGTGAGAAAACAATTGCTGAGATTCCGGCAGCTAATGAACTGCAGGAAGCATTTGTAGGAACAGTTGAATTCCCTGCCGGGGCATCAGTATTGCGACTTTATATAGAGAGCGACTCGGAAGGATTGGAGATAGCCTCTCTAAGGATTGTATATAATTCGCAGTATGAAGAGAGTGCAGCGATAGAGGGTGGTTTCGATGCTCATGCGAAACAGTTTACGGTAGATTGGGGATTTACCGGGATGCTTCCTACTGATATAAATTTGTGGCGTTGCCCGATAGGAAAGGAAGATAAGGCAGAAATTATTTCTGCTGATAATACATTCGGGCATTTCGTAGACAGCAATGTGGAAGGGACAATCCCCGGCTATAGCTATTGGGTAAGTTATAGAAATGGGGAAGAAGTTGCGACAACTGATAAGGTTGGTTTTGAATGGGGTAAACTCAGCGATACTTTTGAGGATGAAGAAGTATCTGAATGGTCAATTCCCGGAAGTAATGGAACAGGGGAATACTCTGAAGGGGCATACCTCGTCACTCCAAATTCATCAGGGGCGTCAAGAATAGGACGAGGCTGGGCATTCCCATTCCATGGTGGAAACTATCCGATTCTCGCTTTTAGAATGGAACGTCCTGAAGGTTTGACTATGAGCCTATATTCCGGATCCAACTCTTGGAACAATGGTTATGATACGTTTGACGGTAAGGTCGGTGATAATGTATATTATTATGATCTTGTTAATGGATCGTTTCAAAATAGCAAAGGAGTAGCCAAAACTACTGTGGCAACCGACGACATTACATCACTTCCTCTACAACTGCGCACTACAGGTCCTGTGGATTCAGAACCATTGGTGATACATTGGGTACGTACATTCCGGAGTGTGGATGAACTGAAGAATATGGTAGAAGCAGAGGATTCAGGAGTAGAAGAAATACTTGGTGGCAATAATGACGGGATATTTTATAATCTTATGGGTGTGCCATGCGGAAGTGACTACTCTAAATTGTCAAAGGGAATCTATATAATCAATGGACGTAAGGTGATGAGATAACATCGGAAGAGATGAGACAATTTTTGATTGTGTTGGTGGTTTTAGTCATTTCGATTAAATGCATTGGGGCTGAAACGTTGGGACGGCCTGTGACTTTTGACTATTTGGATGGAAAAGAAGGAAATAGAGTTGGCCTGCGTTTGCCGAAAGGGCATAGTGATGTCAAGGCATTGTTGTATTGCCATCAGAATATGACAGAGGAAGTACTTTTCAGGAGTCAGATATTTACTTCTAAGATGGATAGTCTGGGGGTCGCAATGGCTTTCGTTCAGTCAGGCTCGCAGAATTGGGATGTTGCGTCGGGATGTCAAGAACGGTTCGACAGTATAATGGACCTACTTGCGGTAAAGACTGAACATTCGGAATTGGCGAAGGTTCCGATTATCCCATTCGGGCATTCTGCACAAGCTACTTTTCCATGGAATTTTGCAGCTTGGAATCCTGACCGTACGCTTTGCATTATTTCATATCATGGAGATGCCCCACGTACAAATCTTACGGGTTATGGTCGCGCTAACATAGAATGGGGACGCACCCGAAATATTGATAGTATTCCTGGGCTAATGATAGAGGGGGAGTACGAATGGTGGGATGCTCGAGTGCGTCCGGCATTAGCTTTTAGGATGATGTATCCGGAAAGCAGGATTTCCTTCCTTTGTGATGCCGGCAAGGGGCATTTTGACTTGTCTGAGGACACGCAACTTTACATAGCCAAATTTATTGAGAAGGCACTTGCAGATCCTCGACCCAAAGGAGGATTGTTTTACTCCAAATGGAATGAGGACGGCACTGAATCGGACAATCCTTATGAACAATTTTGGTAT
>CAYNEZ010000073.1:0-14520 GCA_964396365.1 uncultured Sangeribacter sp.
TTAATATCTAATATAATAATTATAAAAAAGACTATGAAAGCAGTTAGTTTAGACATCCAGCACGCGGTGTATTTCGCAGAAAAGGAATATATCGCCAACGAACCCGCAGCCGTTGAGGCTATAAAAGACGTCAATACCGGCCGTGCTGCCGGAAGTGATTTCCTCGGTTGGGTGAAGCTCCCTTCTGAGACTGACCCTGCACTCCTCAACAAAATCAATGCTACCGCTGATCGCCTGAAAGAAAAATGCGACTATGTGGTATGCATCGGCATCGGTGGCAGTTACCTTGGTGCAAAGGCTGTCATCAGCGCTCTTAGCAACAACTTCGCCGATTTCATCCATAATCCCGAACCCAAACATGCTAAGGTGCTTTACGCTGGCCAGAATATCGGTGAGGAATACACTGCTGAACTTCAGGATTTCCTCAAAGACAAGAAATTCGGTATCGTTGTCATCTCAAAGTCTGGCACAACTACCGAACCTGCCATAGCATTCCGTCTTCTCAAGGCTCAGCTTGAAGAGCAGATTGGCAAAGACGCTGCTAAGGAACTGATCGTGGCAATCACCGACGAAAAGAAGGGCGCACTCCGCACTCTCGCTACTCAGGAAGGATATGAGACCTACGTTATTCCTGACAACGTGGGCGGACGTTTCTCTGTCCTCACTCCTGTAGGTCTTCTTCCTATCGCAGTTGCAGGCTATGATATCGCAAAGCTCGTGGCTGGTGCTGCTGAGATGGAAAAGGATACCACAGAACCTGGCGGTGACAACATCGCAGAGACTTATGCTCGTGTTCGCAACGCTCTCTATCAGAGTGGCAAGAAGATCGAGATCCTCGCCAACTTCAATCCTAAGCTCCACTATTTTGCTGAGTGGTGGAAACAGCTCTACGGCGAAAGTGAAGGCAAGGACGGCAAGGGTATCTTCCCCGCTGCTGTCGACTTCACTACCGACCTTCACTCCATGGGCCAGTGGATCCAGGATGGTGAACGCACTATTTTCGAGACTGTCATCTCAGTGAAGGAGCCGCTTCTCCACAAGTATATCCCCACCGACGATCAGAATCTTGATGGTCTGAACTTCCTTGGTGGCAAGAAGATTGATGATGTCAACAAGATGGCGGAGCTTGGCACGATGCTTGCCCATGTCGACGGCGGCGTGCCGAATATCAAGATAGAGATCAATAAGCTTGACGAGTACACTCTCGGTGCCCTCATCTATTTCTTTGAGAAGGCTTGCGGCATCTCTGGATATATGCTTGGTGTCAATCCGTTTAATCAGCCCGGCGTGGAGGCCTACAAGAAGAATATGTTCGCTCTTCTCGGCAAGCCCGGCTATGAAAAGGAGACAGCTGAGATCCAGGCTCGTCTTAATAAGTAAGATTGGTTCTGTTTAATGTGTACATATATCGTTTAATTTTTATTAGCTACTTAACAATTAGCTACATACGGAAGGAAGGCTTCCCGTTCTTCGCATCGGGGCTTTGCCATGCAGGTAAGGCTCTGATGTGGGGAGGGAAGCCTTCCTTCTGTGTTGCAAATATATTTCATATGTTAAATAATAGTTAATTAGGCGCATTATCGTGACTCTGAATGAACCTTAAAGCTTTCAGCCGTGTTTAATAGTCGTAACTCAGACAGACAAACGGTATGCAAGACGAAACGTCAGAAACGCAACCGGGAGTTACATTGAAAATGATTAGATTGATTAGTTTAATTGCTATAAGCGTTCTGAAAAAGTTGTTATTGTTGTTTGAATTAAAGGAACCGGGTCGACGTGAGTCGACCTCTTTTCTTTTTGCATATTCGCGATTTTTTTATTAATTTTGCGCTTTATCTTTAAAGATCGTAATAGCCTACCTTCCAGATGGCAATATCAGTGATAATAGGAACATACAATTCCGCTAAATACCTTCGTAAGGCGATCGAATGCGTCAAAGACTACGACGAGGTTCTGATCTATGACAAGGGCAGTACGGACGACACATTAGAGATCGCCAGCCAGGCGGGCTATGATGTGGTATACACTGACGGTTCCGCTGTCGACGGATACTCTGCCCACAATCATGCAATAGAACATGCAAAAAACGATTGGATACTTTTTCTTCGTCCTGGCGAGATTGCCCCTCGTTCTCTGAAGAAATATCTTGATGACTTTATTAAGCATGCCGACGACACTCACGGCCTCTTCATACCTCGCCGCAACTTCCTGATGAATAAGGAAGACTTCAACAACTATCCCGATTTCCAACTCCGCTTTTTCCATCGAGGGGGCACTGTGTGGAATGATGACGAAGCTGAACTGCCGTCAGTCTACGGTCGTACGGAGCGCATCTCGGCTCATCACAGAAAATTGGCCATAATCCATCTTCCGGGTAGTATCAACGACGCCATAGGCCATCTTGAAGGCTGCTGCGCCGACTCTCAGATTGAGCCACGCAAAATCCCTTTGATGAAAATTCTCACCACTACGATGGGCACATTCATGAATGAATACGTGCTTAAGGGGAAGTTCAAATATGGCACAATCGGATATATCGATGCCGTCAACACCACTATGAAGCAATATTTCACTCTGGCCAAGTGCCATGAAAAATATGCATCCGAAGAGATAAATGAGAAATTGAAATGAGGAGAACGGAATTAATAAAGGTTGTCGGCACTGTCGTGATGGCTCTCACTTTGCTTATATCTTGTGGGGCAGGAAAAAAGGCAGTCAGCATCGAGGCCGACGATAATTCTTCGGCTGAGAGTGTCTCGAAGACAATGTTTTCTGCCGATAGTGCCTACGCCTACGTGGCAAGGCAGGTGGAGTTCGGGCCTCGGGTGCCTGGCTCGGAAGCCCACAGGCTCTGCGGCGACTGGATCTTGTCAAAGCTGAAAGAATCTGGGGCTGATGTCACTGAGCAGATCTCTACCTTGACTACATTTGACGGCACTCGCATACCGATGCGCAACTTCTTTGCCCGTATTAATCCAAACGCAGAGAAGCGCATCCTGTTGCTCGCTCATTGGGACAGCAGGCCATGGGCTGACCATGATCCAGACCCTGCAAAACGCTCTGTCCCTGTAGATGGGGCCAACGACGGGGCAAGTGGCACAGGGGTGCTCCTCGAGCTCGCAAGGGTTTTGGCAGCTGCCGAAGGCAACCCTGGTGTCGACATCCTCCTTTGCGACGCAGAGGATTGGGGTGAGGAGAGCAATGACGAGAGTTGGGCTCTTGGCGCAAGATATTTTGCAGAAAATCTTCCCGAAAAGGGATATATGCCCTCCGCTGCAATCCTTCTTGATATGGTGGGTGCGCCCGACGCTACATTCATGAGGGAATATTTCTCGCAACTTGCCAACCCCGCGCTTGCCGACGAAATATGGAGCCTCGCGAAGCAACTGGGCTACGGAGACTTATTCGTCAACCGGATGGGATCAGCTGTCAACGACGACCATGTCGAGCTGATAAAGGCTGGGATCCCGACAATAGATATTATCGACTATCGTGAAGGATCTGGATTCTTCAGCGGATGGCACACGGCTTCCGACAATATGGAGTGTATATCGAAGGAGACTCTCGATGCGGTGGGTAGTGTGCTTGAGACATATATTGACAAATAATAATAATTTAAGATATGAATTTTGTAGAAGAACTTACCTGGCGTGGCATGATCCACACCATGATGCCGGGCACTGAAGAGCAACTTAATAAGGAGATGACAACGGCTTACCTCGGTATTGACCCGACGGCTGACTCTTTGCATATCGGCCACCTTTGTGGCGTGATGATGCTTCGTCATCTTCAGCGTTGTGGACATAAGCCTATAGCCCTTGTGGGCGGTGCCACCGGTATGATCGGCGCCCCTTCTGGCAAAAGTGCTGAACGCAATCTGCTCGACGAGGCTACACTCCGTCATAATCAGGAGGCGATAAAAAAGCAGCTTTCCCGATTCCTTGACTTCGAGAGCGATGCTCCCAACAAGGCAGAGCTCGTCAACAACTATGACTGGATGAAAGACTTCTCTTTCCTCGACTTTGCAAGAGAGATTGGAAAGCATATCACAGTCAACTATATGATGGCAAAAGAATCCGTTCAGAAGCGTCTAAACGGTGAGGCTCGTGATGGCCTTAGCTTTACGGAGTTCACCTATCAGCTCCTTCAGGGCTACGACTTCCTCCATCTCTACGAGACAAAGGGCTGTAAGCTTCAGCTCGGTGGCTCCGACCAATGGGGAAACATCACTACCGGCGGCGAACTTATTCGCAGGAAGCTTGGTGGCGAGGTCTTTGCGCTCACTTGCCCTCTCATCACTAAGGCTGATGGCGGAAAGTTCGGTAAGACTGAAAGCGGCAATGTATGGCTTGATGCAAGATACACATCTCCATATAAGTTCTATCAGTTCTGGCTAAATGTCGGAGATGCAGAGGCTGAAAAATATCTTAAGATTTTTACATTCCTCTCAAAAGAGGAAATCGAGGCGCTTGCAGCCGAACACGCCAAAGACCCGGGTCTTCGTCCTCTTCAGAAAAAGCTTGCTGAGGAAGTGACAGTGATGGTTCATGGTCGCGAGGCTTACGATGCCGCAGTGTCCGCAAGCAAGATTCTTTTCAGCAATTCAGCTGTAGAAGAACTCCATAAACTCGATGAGCAGACTTTGCTCGATCTCTTTGAAGGAGTACCCACATTCGAAGTGTCTCGCGCTGATATCGAAGCCGGTATCCCGGCTCTCGAATTCCTTGCTGAAAAGACTGCTGTGTTCCCCTCAAAAGGTGAGGCTCGCAAGATGATTCAGGGCAATGGTGTCAGCATCAATAAAGAGAAACTGACCGATCCTGCTGCCGTTATAGGTAAGGATCATTTGCTCGGAGGAAAATACATCCTTGCTCAGAAAGGGAAAAAGAACTATTTCCTCATAACTGTTAAAGACTGATTTTCATACAGCATAATGTCACTGAATCAAGAAAAATTTGAACGCCGATTTTAGTAATAAAGCATGCTCCGCATGCGCCATTAAGCGTCTTATGGTATCTGCTTTTAGTGACATTATCCCATAACCATTAAGTTGAGCGAAGCGAAATTTAAATTAAAGACATGCCTGAATTCGATATACACGGAAGCCAGACCACTCCTTCAGGGAGCGACCGCGACATAGAAAAGGCCTTGCGTCCGCTGAGCTTCGATGATTTCAGTGGGCAAGAGAAGATTGTGGCAAACCTGCGCGTATTCGTGCAGGCTGCCCGCATGCGCGGCGAGGCTCTCGACCACACATTGCTGCATGGACCTCCGGGACTTGGAAAAACCACACTCAGTAATATCGTGGCCAACGAGTTGAACGTCGGATTCAAGGTGACAAGCGGCCCGGTGCTCGACAAGCCCGGCGACCTCGCCGGTATCCTCATGAGCCTCGAGCCGCACGATGTGCTCTTCATCGATGAAATCCACCGTCTTCATCCCATCGTGGAGGAATATCTTTACTCCGCGATGGAAGACTATCGCATCGACATCCTTCTCGACAAAGGTCCCGGAGCGAAGTCTGTGCAACTCACCATATCTCCGTTTACTCTGATCGGCGCCACGACACGAAGTGGACTTCTCACCGCGCCTCTTCGCGCAAGATTTGGCATAAATTGCCACCTCGAATATTATGACCATGAGGTGCTTCGGGGAATTGTGAAACGCTCCGCGCGCCTTCTCAAGACTTCCATCATCGACGATGCTGCCCTTGAAATTGCTCTTCGCAGCCGTGGCACTCCGCGTATCGCAAACTCCCTTTTGCGTCGTGTGCGCGACTTCGCTATGGTCATGGGCAACGGCACGATCGATCTTCCCACAGCCAAGATGGCGCTCGAGGCCCTTAACATCGATACTCACGGACTTGATGAGATCGACAATCGGATACTGACCACCATCATTGATAAGTTTGGTGGTGGACCGGTTGGGCTGACCACTATCGCCACAGCTCTTGGTGAAGACAGCGGGACCATAGAAGAAGTCTACGAACCGTTCCTTATCAAGGAAGGATTCCTCAAGCGCACTCCAAGAGGACGGGAAGTGACAGAACTCGCATTCCGCCATCTCGGTCGCTATCCCAAAACGAGCGAACCCTCCCTCTTCGATTAACAACGGACAACGGACAACGGACAACGGAAAACGAACAACGGACAACGGAAAACGGAAAACGGAAAACGAAAAATGGCCGGAATAAAATCACTGGTAAAAGACACCGCCGTCTACGGACTGAGCAGTATTATTGGCAGATTCCTCAACTGGGGACTCGTCCCGCTATATACATATGCATTCTCTCTGGCTGAATACGGAATAGTCAGCTATCTTTATGCCATTGTTGCCGTTGTCATAGTGGTACTCAACTATGGCATGGAGACAGGTTTTTTCCGATATGCAAGCAAGGAGGCAGACTATGAGAGGGTCTATTCCACCTCAATGGTATCGCTTGCAGCCACCTCCCTGCTTTTCATCGCTCTGATCAGCATTTTCCTTCATCCTGTCTCCGCTGCCTTGACTCTTCCTCATCATCCTGGCTATGTTTGGATGATGGGATTTACGGTGGCGGTCGACGCATTCACCAATATCCCATTTGCTTACTTGAGATTTAAGCGGAAGGCATGGACATTTGCTGCTATAAAGCTGATCAATATCGGAGTAAATATTGGGCTTAATCTGTTCTTCATATTGCTGTGCCCCAAAATCAGCGAAACCGCCCCGCAACTTATCTCTTGGTTTTATGAGCCGCTGGGAGGCGCTTCGTTTGGAGTAGGCTGGATTTTCCTCGCCAATGTCATCAGCACCCTGGTGGTGTTGGGATGTCTCGTGCCTCAGATGAAGGTGAAGCATATGGTGTTCGATACTGCTCTGCTCAAGAAAATGCTCGACTATTCTTGGCCTCTCCTTGTGCTTGGAGTAGCGGGCAACCTTAGTCAGGGTATGGGCCAGATCATTATCCCATATCTTTTCCCCGGCAATCCGGAAGGTGCCAAGGCAATGGTGGGTCTATATGGTGCCAACATCAAGATCGCGGTAGTGATGATGATGTTCACTCAGGCTTTCCGCTATGCCTACGAGCCCTTCATTTTCTCCAAGGCTGCCCGGCAAGGAGAAGACAAGACGCAGGCTTATTGCGACGCAATGAAATATTTCGTAATATTCGGACTTGCCATCTTCCTCGGGGTGATGTATTTCCTTCCCATACTGAAGCATTTCATATCTCCATCTTATTGGGAAGGGCTGCAGGTGGTGCCGATCATGATGATTGCCGACCTTTGCTTCGGAGTCTATTTCAACCTTTCGTTATGGTATAAGCTCACCGACCGTACAAAGTGGGGGATGTATCTCTCGTTGCTCGGTTTTGTGCTGATGTTGGCTGGCAACCTTATCCTTGTCCCTGCCATCGGAATGCCCGACGGCTATCTTGGGTCTGCATGGGCTGCCTTGATTTCATATGCCGGTATCATGACTGTAAGTTATCTGCTCGGCAGAAAATATTATCCTATCCCGTATGAAGTGAAACGTATTGGAGCATATACTCTCCTCGCTGCTGTGCTGTGGGGTGTAGGTGCCGCATGTATGTTCCCTTATGCGATGTGGTTCACATACATAGTAAGGACTTTGATACTGTGCATTTATGTTCTGGTGGTGGCATACTTCGAGAATATCCCCGTTCTATCCTCTCATTTGCGCAATCTACTCGGCATTATCGATCATAAAACCCGGAAACCATAACAATTCCTTAGAAATATTTTGAAATACACAGATAAAATATTAACTTTGCACAATAATAATAAAGCATTCGGAATTTATGGCTTCTGATAAATACGATCTGTCTACTGTCAAAGGACGCCTGCTGACATATTTAAAGGAAAAGCGGATTCCCCAGACTGAATTTTGCAAACGTCTCGGCGTGGCTCCTACATATATTGGAGTGATCCGAAAATCTATTCCTGCTGAGAAAATCAATCGGATTGCATCTCTATATCCCGACCTGAACCGCGACTGGTTGCTATATGGGGAAGGGGAGATGTATATTAGGGAAGATAATAATCCTCGGAAGTTTCTGGAGGATGCCGGATATATTGTGCCTCTACTCCCGGTTACGGCTTTCGCCGGAAACATTACGGCTTGGTCTCAATCGGTCAACCCTAATGAATGTGAAAAAGTGGTAAGCCCGGTGAGGGGAGTGGATTTCGCGATCCGCATCTCTGGCGACAGTATGGAGCCCGACTTCCAGGATGGCACTATCATTCTGATAAAGAAGATCGACGACAAGGCTTTCATACCTTGGGGGCATCCTATGATCGTCGATTCCTCCAATGGGGTGTTATTTAAGAATATCTATCCTTCCGAACTTGGCAAAAAATATATCGAGGCGCAGAGCATCAACCGGAAATATCCTCCGCTTGATATTCCTCTTGACTGTGTCTACGGCCTATATCGGGTAGTGACAACCCTCAACACTTTTTCATCATATTGACAAATATAAAAATACTATATAAAATGGCAGACTACAACCACAACGACATCGAATCGCGTTGGCAACAATACTGGCGCGACAACAATGTCTTCAAGACTGAAATCAATCCGGACAAACCCAAATACTACGTGCTCGACATGTTCCCATATCCATCAGGAGCCGGACTGCACGTCGGTCACCCGCTGGGCTACATTGCAAGCGACATTTATTCGCGCTATAAGAGGCAGCGAGGATTCAATGTCCTGCACCCTATGGGGTATGATGCATATGGCCTCCCCGCAGAACAGTATGCCATCCAGACCGGTCAACACCCTGAAAAGACCACAAACGCTAATATAGCTCGTTACCGTGCACAGCTCGACAAGATTGGCTTTTCGTTCGACTGGAGCCGTGAGGTGCGTACATGTGATCCAAGCTACTACAAATGGACCCAGTGGGCATTTATGCAGATGTTCAATCATTACTATGATACCAAGCTCGGTAAGGCTCGCCCCATCTCCGAACTCGTAGCTCATCTCGAAAAGTACGGTACTGAAGGACTGCACGCTGCAGAGACAAAAGAAATCACCCTTACCGCTGATCAATGGAACGCAATGTCTGAAAAGGAACAGCGCGAGACCCTTATGAATTGGCGAATAGCATTCCAGGGTGAGACTATGGTGAACTGGTGTCCGGAACTTGGCACAGTGCTTGCCAACGATGAGGTTTCGGAAGGGTTGAGCGTACGCGGTGGATTCCCCGTGGAGCAGAAACTCATGCGCCAGTGGTGTCTTCGCGTTTCCGCCTATGCTCCTCGTCTCCTCGACGATCTCAATGATCTTGCATGGAGCGATTCTCTGAAGGAGACTCAGCGCAACTGGATCGGACGCAGCGAGGGTGCGGAGATGAGATTCCCCGTTAAGGATTCTGATCTCGAACTTGAAATATTCACAACTCGTGCTGATACCGTCTTTGGAGTCACTTTTATGGTGCTCGCACCTGAATCTGAATATGTCAGTCTTCTCACTGCTCCTGAGCAGAAAGAGGCTGTCGAGACCTACCTGAATGAAGTGAAGCATAAGACTGAACGCGAACGTCAGATCGATAAGAAAGTGACAGGCGTATTCACCGGCTCTTATGCCATAAATCCTCTCAGCGGAAAGGAAATTCCTATCTGGGTGAGCGACTATGTCCTTGCTGGCTACGGCACTGGTGCCATTATGGCAGTGCCGGCGCATGATTCGCGCGACTACGCTTTCGCCAAGAAATTCAATCTCCCGATCATTCCGCTCATCGAGGGCGCTGATGTGTCAGAAGAAAGTTTTGATGCAAAGGAGGGAATAGTCTGCAATTCATGTGGCCCCGACCTCAATCTAAACGGTCTGACTGTAAAGGAGGCTATCGCCAAGACCAAACAGCATATTTCTGAAAAAGGTATCGGTAGAGTAAAAGTAAACTATCGTCTTCGCGACGCGATATTCTCACGCCAGCGTTACTGGGGCGAGCCATTCCCTGTCTACTATAAGGATGGCGTAGCATATCTGATGGAAGAATCAGCCCTTCCTCTTCTCCTCCCGGAGGTCAGTAGCTATTTGCCCACTGCCGATGGTGAGCCTCCTCTCGGACGTGCTGAAAATTGGAAGACTCCGGAAGGATATCCCATCGAACTCTGCACTATGCCGGGCTTTGCCGGAAGTTCTGCCTACTATTTGCGCTACATGGATCCTCACAACGATGAGGCTCTCGTGAGTCCCGAGGCTGATGAATATTGGCGCGACGTTGACCTCTATGTGGGGGGAGCCGAGCATGCTACCGGCCACCTTATCTACAGCCGTTTCTGGAATAAGTTCCTTTATGATCTTGGCCTTGTGGTAAGTCCGGAGCCTTTCAAGAAGCTCGTCAACCAGGGCATGATCCAAGGACGCACCAATTTCGTTTACCGTATCAAGGGCACCAACACATTCGTGAGCAAAGGCCTCACCGACCAATACGATACCACGCCGATACGCGTCGACGTGAACATTGTGAGCAACGATATCCTCGATCAGGAAGCCTTCAAGGCTTGGCGCCCGGATTTCGCCGATGCAGAGTTCATCCTTGAAGATGGCAAATATGTATGTGGCTACGCTGTGGAGAAGATGTCAAAATCTATGTTCAATGTCGTGAATCCCGACGATATCGTGGAGAAATATGGCGCTGACACGCTCAGGCTCTACGAGATGTTCCTCGGCCCGGTAGAGCAGTCGAAGCCTTGGGATACCAACGGCATCGATGGTGTCAATCGGTTCCTGCGCAAGCTCTGGAATATTTTCGCAAAGCGCACCGACACCCCTCGCACCCCGAAGGAGAAGAAAGTCATGCATACTCTTATCAAGAAGGTGAGCCAAGACATAGAAAACTTCTCATTCAATACCTCGGTGGCTGCATTCATGATCGCAGTCAATGAGCTTGGAAAGCTTCCTGTTGTCAGTGTCGAATCCATGGATGAGTTTGCGCGTCTCATTGCCCCGTTTGCCCCTCATATTGCCGAGGAATTCTGGCATCAGCTTGGCCACGACGGTAGTGTCTCCGACAGCGAATGGCCTAAATGGGAAGAAGAGGCTCTCAAGGAAGACACTGTAAAATATCCGGTCCAGTTCAATGGCAAAATGCGTTTCAATATCGAAGTCCCGGCTGGCAGTGGCAAGGCAGAGGTGGAAGCGGCTGCCCTTGCTGATCCGGCAGCTGAAAAATGGCTGGAAGGCAAGACTCCGAAGAAAGTCATCGTGGTTCCGGGCCGCATCGTAAATATTGTGATCTGACGATAGTAAGCATATAGCAAAGGGCGCAGCCAGGAGTGGCTGCGCCCTTTACGCTCTCAAAAGGTAATAAAGCGCAATTTTTTCCGTTAAAGATATAATAACACACGCTTTATATACAGATATGACGAAAAAACTAAAACTTGTGATGGCCACTAACAATGCAGCGAAGCTGCGTGAGGCAAGAGCTATTGCAGGCGACAAGCTTGAGATATTGAGTCTCCGGGACATCGGCTTTGACCACGATATAGAGGAGACAGCTGATTCTCTTGATGGCAATGCACTCATCAAGGTGCGTGCTATCAAGGAAGCCACCGGATTTGATTGCTTTGCCGACGACACTGGCTTGATGGTCGATGCTCTTGATGGTGCACCCGGCGTGCACACTGCAAGATATGCCGGCGAAGACTGCAATCCGGATCGCAATATTGATCTTCTTCTGAAAAATTTGGAAGGCAAGGAAGATAGAAGTGCCCGGTTTTGCACATCGGTTGCTCTTTCTCTTGGCGGCAGGGAGCATCTTTTTGAAGGCTCGGTCGAAGGAAAGATAGCAACTCGAAGAAGCGGATCTCATGGGTTCGGCTATGATCCGGTGTTTATCCCGAACGAGACAGGTATTTGCTTTGCTGAAATGTCCGACGAGGCTAAGAATGCCATATCTCATCGGTCACGTGCCATTAATGCCATGATGAAGTGGCTTTCGGCACTTGCCATCTGCATCTTCTCGGTTTTCAATATGCATGCGGCGTCTTCGGCTGATTGGACTATTTTCAACACCTTCGATGACAAGGTGGAAAATATATTTGACACTCCCGAACAGACCTATATCTTGGCGCAGGCACAGCTTTACAACCAATACGAAGTAGACAATAAGGAGAAATTTCTTTTCCTTTTCTGTCTTGACAAGGAATCAGGTGAACTCCGCCAGTATAATATTCAGAACTTCTTGAGCCGTTCCATGATAAAGACGGCCAACTACAACCCGCATCGTAACTACCTGATGATTGTCTACGACGATCTGACAATCGACCTTTTGCACGACGATGGCTCTGTCGATGCCATTTATGCGCTCAGGAGTTTTAGTTCCGAAGGCTCGAAGGAAGTGAGGTCCATATCATTTGATCCGGAACTTAACCGTGCTTATCTCGCTACGGATTTCGGTTATATGATTATCGACGATAAAAAGAATGAGGTGGTGTCGAGCGGAATCTACAATGAGCCTATCGACAATGTGATAAGAGTGGCAGATCGATTTGTGATCGTTCGTGATGGAAAGCTGTATGAGGATGATGTCAATGCTAAGCACCTTTCTATTTCCGACTTTAAGGAGACCGACTGGGGTGGCCCCGGAGTTGTAGGCGACCTTTTGCCCCTGTCCTCCGACAAATGTGTCGTTTCTCGAAGTGTGAATGGCAATTCTAATCACTATATGGTTAGTTTTGAATCCGGTGCCGAAGTCCCGGAGGTGTATGCTGTCGGAAAACTTGACAACGCCAACGTGACCGGGAATAAAGACGGCCTGTTGTTTGCGCGATATGGGTATCTTTATCAGCTGACAGCCGATGAAAAATATCCGGTTTCTCTCTTACGCCGTGAAGAGGATGCTAATCTCGTGGCTGGAAGTTGGGACTTCAAGAATTTCTATTATGCCCTTCCTCGAAAGGGAGTCTACTCCGTCCGTTACGATGGCGACAATGCTTGGAGCATCACGGGCGAGCCCTTCCGGCCAAATGCTCCCGCTGTCTTTAGGTCTTCCAACATGATCTATTCCCCGCAGCATGGGATGCTCGTCAATACTCATGGCATCAACCAGAACTTCTCCTCACGAAATGCCCAGAATCCCATTCTCCTGTCTGGCCTTAAGGATCAGACATGGACAATGTATGGCCTTCCATATCTTGATGAGGTGGCACCTTTAAGGCTTATCAATCCATGCGGCATTGCTCAAGATCCTGACAATCCCGACATTTTCTATTTTGGATCTGTATCCAACGGTCTCCTTCGCTATAATATCAAGGATATGTCGTCGCTTCTGCACATGACTAAAAGCGATGATGCTCCGGCATTGCCGGGCCATGTATCCATCCAGAATCCATATTCTACATGGTCAAATACCTTCATGGTGACTAATCCGGTGTTTGACAGCAACGGAAATCTTTTCGTTGCCCATGTCAATACAGAAGTTGAGAAGCAATATTTCCCTGAAATTTGGATTTGGACCCCGGAAAATCGTCGTGCAAGTGTCTCTCCTGAGGCGTTTCAGCCGTTTTGCCGCCTTAAGGTGCAGGATATAATCGCAAGCACTAACAATATGGTATTGCCCCTCTCTTATCAGGGAAACCGGAATATGGCTGTTGTCTTCTCATTGGATTTGTATGAGCGCCCATTCGTGGTCTACGATCATAACGGCACATTTGACACTGATGCCGACGACCGTCAAGGAAGTATGATCACCAAGGATCTGGAAGACAATGAAGGCAAACTTGGCTGTCACTATCTTTATTGTGCCATAGAGGATCCCGCTACCGGACTTGTATGGGTGGGATCTGACAACGGTGTCTTTACTTTCGACCCCAACGATGCTTTCACTGATCCCAAGAAGGTGTCAAGGATTAAGGTTAGCCGCAACGATGGTACTTCCCTTGCAGACTATCTTCTTTCCGGCACTACGGTCAATGATATTTCTATCGATGGGATGGGAAGAAAATGGTTTTCACTCTCCGGCGGAGGTTTGGTATGCACTTCTTCCGATGGCAAGACCATTCTCCTTGAAATTGACAGCGAAAACTCGCTCCTCCCATCCGATCTTGTCTACGCCTCAAGATATAATCCCGACAACAATTCCATGATGATCGCCACCTCCGCTGGCCTGTGTGAGTATTTCCTCAATGGGCAGTCGGCTGAATCAGGGGTTTCCGGCGTGAGGGCATATCCCAATCCGGTGCGCCATGACTACTATGGTTGGGTCACTGTCGATGGTCTCGAAGAAGACTGCATAGTCAAGATTGCTGATTCCGCCGGCAATATTGTGAGGGAGCTCGGGCCGGCATCGGCCGGACGTGTGCAATGGGATGTATGTGGCATGGACCTTAACAGAGTCCCCAGCGGAGTGTATTTTGTGCTCGCATCCTCCGGCCCCGGTGGTGGCTCCTATAGCGAAGCCACTAAAATTCTTGTCATAAACAGATAAGTAGCTCGCAAAAATTAATGATATGATAAATGCGAGATAATCTTGAGTCAGGTTGGCTGCGGAGCGAAAGAGCTTAGCGA
>CAYNEZ010000074.1:0-14456 GCA_964396365.1 uncultured Sangeribacter sp.
CGACTGCAATCTTGGAGCTTTCTGGCTGCGGGATGTTTTCATCCACGTTCCAACCCTGGATGAGACGGAAGGCATTCCAGATCTTATTGGCAAAGTTGCGGCCTTGCTCTACGAGGGCGTCATCATACATGATGTCGTTGCCGGCAGGTGCTGAGAGCATCAGACCCATGCGCACACCGTCGGCACCAAACTTATCGATCAGTTCGAGAGGATCGGGTGAGTTGCCGAGCGATTTGCTCATCTTGCGGCCAATCTTGTCGCGAACGATACCAGTGAAGTATACGTTGCTGAAAGGCTTGTCACCTACATATTCGTAGCCAGCCATAATCATACGAGCTACCCAGAAGAAGATGATATCCGGACCAGTAACGAGAGTGGCAGTCGGATAGTAGTATTTCAGTTCTTCATTATTAGGGTCAAGAATACCATTGAAAAGCGTGATAGGCCAAAGCCATGAGCTGAACCAAGTGTCAAGTGCACCTTCATCCTGAACGAGGTCTTCTTCCTTAAGGTCAAGGCCACTCTCCTTGCGTGCTTTTTCAAGAGCCTGCTCTTTGGTCTCCCCTACTGCAATGCGGGTCTCTCCGTCAACATCGTAGTAGTAAGCCGGTATGCGGTGTCCCCACCAAAGTTGACGGCTGATACACCAATCCTGTATATTCTCAAGCCAGAGGCGATAAGTAGTTTTATATTTCTCAGGCACAAACTTGATGTAGTCTTCCATCACCGGAGCAAGAGAAATCTCAGCAAAGTGGCGCATATTGATAAACCACTGGAGAGAAAGACGCGGCTCGATAGCGACTTTCGTACGCTCTGAATAGCCCACATTGTTAGTGTAATCTTCCACTTTCTCCATCAATCCGGCTTCCTCAAGATCTTTTGCTATTTGCTTGCGCACCTCGAAACGGTCCATACCGGCATATTTGCCGCCATGCTCGTTGAGAGTAGCGTCTTCGTTAAAGATATCGATAGTCTCAAGATCGTGGGTCTTGCCGAGCATGTAGTCGTTCTTGTCATGGGCCGGAGTCACTTTCAAACAACCTGTACCGAAATCAATTTCCACATAACGGTCTTCTATTACCGGAATCTCACGACCTACGAGTGGGACAATCACTTTCTTTCCCTTAAGCCATTCATTCTTTGGATCCTTAGGATTGATACACATAGCTGTATCGCCCATGATGGTCTCAGGGCGTGTTGTGGCTACGACTGCGTATCGTCCTTCCGGATCATCAGCTACATAATAACGCAGATAATAGAGTTTTGAATGCTCCTGAACGAAGTTCACTTCGTCATCGGAGATAGCTGTCTTATTCTTAGGGTCCCAGTTTACCATACGGAGGCCACGATAGATAAGCCCTTTATCATAAAGGTCGCAGAAAACCTTAGTCACACTCTTAGAGCGGAGTTCATCCATAGTGAAGGCTGTACGATCCCAATCGCAGGATGCACCAAGTTTGCGGAGCTGCTGAAGAATTATGCCACCGTGAGTGTGAGTCCAGTCCCATGCATGCTCAAGGAATTGCTCACGAGTGAGGTCGGTCTTCTTTATTCCCTGCTCAGCAAGTTTTTGGATCACTTTAGTCTCCGTAGCAATGGCGGCATGGTCAGTGCCAGGCACCCAAAGGGCATTCTTGCCCATCATGCGGGCACGGCGGATTAGGATATCTTGGATAGTATTGTTGAGCATGTGGCCCATGTGGAGGACACCGGTCACATTTGGTGGTGGGATTACGATGCAATAAGGTTCACGTTCGTCGGGAACAGAATGGAACATCTTATGACGTTCCCAATACTCATACCATTTGTCTTCAACCTCATGGGGGTTGTATTTGGTGGCTAATTCACTCATATTTTAATTGATTTTGCTTTTAAGATGCAAAATTACAAAAAATAATTTAGAATTTTGAATTTTGAATTTTGAATTATTGATTTAATTTTGAATTAAGGATATATTTTTTGCTTCAACTATTACTTTTCCTCTACATTGCACAGAACTTCGATACTCTTAAATCTCAAAGAGAACTCAAAATAATCATATGTTAGAGGTTAGACCAATCAGCCAATTCATATAATGAAAATCAGCCAATATTGATATCATAAATCAGCCAATTCATATAATGAAAATCGGCCAATATTGATATCACAAAATAATAACACCAATAGAATAAATCAATTACGATTTTGAGAATTGAAATAAATACATTACCTTTGCAAATAAAAAAATATGACCAATGGAAAATTATAAAATAAGAATAGCAGATGAGATTTTAGATGATAAGCTTGATGCAATGGGTTGCGTGCTTATTGAAGGCCCCAAATATTGCGGCAAGACCACATTAGCTCTGCAACACGCTAAAAGCACACTCTTTATGGCAGATCCCGACACCAAAACTCAGAATCTAATCCTTGCACAGACCAATATAGGACGATTATTGGAAGGTGCAACTCCTCGACTTATAGATGAATGGCAACTTGCACCTCAATTTTGGGATGCAGTCAGAAACACTATTGACAAACGGAATAAAGACGGACAGTTTATTCTGACAGGCTCAGCTGTACCTGTAGATTCCAAAGAAATATTTCATTCAGGCACGGGGAGAATGTCATGGTTAAGACTCCGCACAATGAGCCTATGGGAATCCGGAGAATCCTCTGGGAATGTTCGTTTAGGTGAATTATTTAAAAATTCAAATGAAATAGATGGAGCATCATATTTAGATATTGATCAACTCGCATTTCTTGCATGTCGAGGAGGATGGCCTAAAGCAACCTTGAAAAAACGCAAGAAAGCAGCCCTAATGCAAGCTGAGGAATATTTTGAGGCTGTAGTGCGATATGACATATCAAGAGTCGACAATGTCGAAAGAGATCCTGAGCTTGCACGTAGGCTTATGCGTTCTCTTGCACGTAACCAAGGAGGGCAGATTCCGGTAACTACAATTGTGGATGACTTATCATCCAATGGATCAGTATCGCCTCAGACAGTCAGTGCCTACATAAATGCACTTGAAAATATTTTTGTAATTGAAGACTCCATGTCTTGGAATCCCAATTTAAGAAGCAAGACCGCCATCCGGACTTCCAATACCCGATATTTTTCAGACCCTTCCATTGCGACTGCATCCTTAGGTCTCGGACCGGAAGACCTTATTAATGACCTAAATACTTTTGGATTAATCCTTGAAACATTATGTGTCAGGGATTTAAAAGTATATTCCGAACCCTTAGGAGGTACAGTCTATCATTATCGGGACAAAAATGGGCTCGAATGTGATGCTGTCATCCATCTAAAGAATGGGAAATACGGTCTTGTTGAAATTAAGCTTGGAGGAGATCGACTTATTGAAGAGGGAGCAACAAACCTAAAAAAACTTGCAGAAAAAATAGACACATCAAAAATGAACGACCCATCATTTCTGATGGTATTGACAGGAGTCGGACAATACGCATATCGACGCCCTCAAGATGGAATCCTTGTAGTCCCAATAGGCTGCCTACGAAATTAATATAATGCTATATCACGCTCCAGATCGCGCAGACATAGCAATTCTTGGAGGGAGATGGGGGCCGGGGTTGGGGTTAAGTGGGCGCGATTGGCTGCCATGCCGAGGATTTCTTCGGGGGTGTGGTGGGCGCGGAGGTATTCCATGGAGAGGGATTTGTCACGTTTGGATAGGCGGATGCCGGATTCGTTGCAAACGAGGGGGACGTGAGCGAATTCAGGTGGTTGATAGCCTAAAAGACGATAGAGGTAGATTTGTTGAGCAGCGGAGAGGAGTAGATCGTCGCCTCGCATCACTTCTGTCACACCCATCAAAGCGTCATCCACCACTACTGCCAATTGATAAGACCACGCTCCATCGCCACGGCGTAGGATAAAATCTCCGCAATGACGGATCAGATTGATGGTCTGGGTCCCTTTAATACGGTCGGTAAATGTTATGTCCTCGTCAGTTACAGACAGTCGGACTGCGGCTTTAGGCTTATCTATGTATGGTGATGGAATGAAAGGTGGGCGACATGTGCCTTTATAGACCACTCTCCCATCTGATTCATGCGGGGCTTGAGTGGCGAGTATGTCAGCTCGGGTGCAGGTGCAGGGATAGCAAAGACCGGTTTCCTTGAGTTTCCGAAGAGCATCCTCGTAAAAATCATGTCGAAGACTTTGCAAATAAGGTCCATGCTCGCCAATGCCATCAATTCCTCCTTCATCCCACTCCAGACCGAGCCAATGAAGATCATCTTCTATCTGACGTGCATACTCTATCTTGGATCGCTGAGGGTCAAGGTCTTCGATGCGCAAAATCCACTTTCCTCCTCGCAATTTTACAGATAGCCATGAAAGAACAGCAGTATAAATATTACCGAGATGCATCCTACCGGATGGAGATGGGGCAAACCGACCGACGATAGAAGTATTCATTATGCAATCTAATAGTTAGATGAAGACGACTCGCGGCAGATGGAAACCGCCGTTCCATAATAGAACGCAGCCAGAGTATTAAAAATTGTAAAAAATACACTTATTTTAAACCTTTGGGCTTCTATATTGTTTAATAAGTAAAAGTAAGAAATTAGTTTCATGATGTTAGGTTAGTAAAATGTATTATGGAAAGCACTGAGTGGCATTCATTTGTGAAAATGGATGTCGCTTTTTTTCTTTAATATTTGGCAGTTAGCATAAAATGTTGTAATTTTGCAAAGACAACCAACTATCACAAAAAATTGGATACAGACCCTTTACCTGCACATAGTCCCGTGCTGGCCATGAGCCAGCTTGCGCAAAGCGCCATTTCTTTCCATGCTCCCTCTGACTGGACTTCATGGAGCATAATCGTGCTGATAGCACTTCTATGTTTGTGTCTATCTGCATTCGTTTCCGGTAGTGAGATATCTTATTTCGGCCTTTCCCAAGCAGATATTGAAGAGCTTGAAGAAGATGAAAGTCCGAATGCCCGCAATGCACTTAAATTGATTAAAAATCCAGAAAAACTTTTAGCTACAATCTTGATAGCCAACAACCTTGTTAACATCACAATGGTTGTGCTACTGACTTTCGCCATCAATCAGGCTGTTGTATTTCACTCTGCGGTGGTGGGATTCTTGTTGCAAACTGTTTTATTGACATTCCTTCTGTTGCTATTTGGTGAAATTTTTCCAAAACTTGTAGCACGTGGCAGAAGCAAGAAATGGGCTTTAATGGCAGCTTCTGGTATTAGTTTCATCTCCACTCTCTTTTCACCACTCTCCGCACTACTTGTGAAATCATCGGCAATCATCAATAAGGTTGTGGCAAAAAAACAAGAGAATTTGACTACTGATGAATTGGAAAAAGCCCTGGAAATTTCAGACCTACAGGAAGGGAAAGACAAGGAAATGCTTGAAGGTATCCTTACATTCGGAGAAAAAGGTGCCAGCGAGATTATGATATCTCGTGTAGACGTGACAGACATTGAGTATCATGCTGATTTCAAGGAAGTGTTTGATGTGATTGTCAAGTCAGGATATAGCCGCATACCCGTATACGACCGCACTCAAGACACTATAAAGGGCATACTGTATTCAAAAGATCTTCTTCCCTATATTGGCACGCAAGATGATAAATTCAGATGGCAGGCACTAATTAGAGATGCTTATTTTGTGCCGGAATCACGTTCACTTGATGATCTGCTTGAAGATTTCCGCACAAAAAAGATCCATATGGCGATTGTCATTGACGAATATGGTGACACTCAAGGTATTGTCACGCTCGAAGATGTCATTGAGGAAATTGTAGGTGAAATAGATGACGAATATGACGAAAGTCAGAATCTATACAGGAAAATTTCGTCTGATACCTACGTTTTTGATGCGAAGATACCCATTAGCGACTTCTGCCGAGTGACAGAGTCAGATGAAGAGGAACTTGGCGACATTGGAGATGCTGAGACTCTTGCCGGATTGATGCTCGAAATAAAGGGTGATTTCCCTGAAAATAAAGAATCTTTGCAACGTGGACCATTCCGCTTCCTCATAATGCAGATGGAGAAGCACAGAATCACCAAGATTAGAGTGTCAAAGATTAAGGATTAATCATTAAAGCACTAAAAATCAGGAATTATGCTTATCAATTTGTCAATCTGAGAAATTGATTTCTTGACAATATGACAACATGGCAAATCAATATGGAAGATTTCATATATGAGAAAGAAATAACTCCTTGTGGCATTGCCATCGAAGAGATATACGGAGCCGAAGAAAAATCTGCAAAAGTATGGAAACTATTTGCCTTGCAGATTTTCTCAGAAGCAGAAGGTGACTATCGTTCCTTAGAACATTATGAAAATGGAGCTCCATTTCTTGATGGTGTTCCTCAGCGGATTTCTGTATCTCATACCTCTCATTTCTTGGCTATTGCATCAATACCAAAGACTCCAGATATTGATCTCGGTCAAGTCAATCTCCGCACAGCAATTGGAATTGACATTGAAAAAGCCGATCGGTCGCAAGTGATCAAAATAAAAGAGAAATTCCTTTCCGATAAAGAAATATGCCTGCTTCCTCCAGTCGTCAATACGGAAGACACTTCCCCGGAAATAGTAAAGAGCTTCATTCTTGCATGGACATGCAAGGAAGCTCTTTATAAATCAGTGTTGGGAGAATCTAAAGACTGGAAAAACGACTACACCATTATTTCACTTCCAAAGATAGCAAAAAGTCTATCTGAGGCTACCGCTGACAAGTATGGAAGAGGCGAGATTCTGCTGAACGGAACTGTTATTGATATGCATCTTTCTGCATGGGAAGCTGAGGGTCATGTATTGACAATCGCTTTTTCTCCTAAAATCGCACGGTTTCCAGTCACTCCAATTCCAAATAAAGCATAGTCATAGTAAGCAGGGTCATCAGGACGGTATGCCCGCAATCTGGATGTCAATTCTTCCACAGCCTTGCGGTCATCTTGCTTGCGTGTAAGCAATCCGAGATCTCTGGCCGTGTTGCCTACATGAACATCAAGAGGGATATATAATTTTGATTTAGGAATAGATTTCCATACTCCCATATCAACTATTCCATCGTCGCGAACAAGCCATCTAAGAGCCATATTCACGCGTTTTAGGGCTGTCTGTTTAAGATTATTGGGCAGCCCGCGTTTAGATGGTACTCCATCATTGGCATCTGTGATTATCTTCTGCATTTCGCCTACCAATTTCCATGCCGGAGCAGGATCGTCAGCAGCTCTTATCGCTTCGCTGAATGCATCAAGATTATCATACTTGCGGTATATTTCTCTCAATCCTGTCAGTAAATGCTGAAGATCCCTGGCAAAAAACGTACGATGGATATTTTGAGATGGGTCAAGGTCGAGATATCCTTCATCCATCACGTAATTGTATGGGTCGTGCCCCATAAGCACCAACAGTCGCTCAGCATCGCGACAAATCATAGTGCGCTTACCCCACGCAATCAGTGAAGAAAGAAAAGCTACAATCTCTATATCCTGTAATTTTTCAAAACGACGTGGAAACTGAACAGGGTCATCCGCTATGAATTCCGGACGATTGATAATTGCTGCCTGCTCATCAAGAAAATCTTTCATGTTATCCATATTACAATGTAATTTCTACAGGGTCTGACTCTCGGTTGTTTCTATCAAGAGCCGTGACTGCAAAACGCATACCTTTGATAAGAGAATCATCGTCATCTTCCGAAACGAGATATTCCTTTTTAGGAGTAAGTATCATTATTGCTTCCACATTGTCTATATCAGCCTCTTCATCTTCAAGAAAAGAATACACCACATATCTTATCTGGTCGGTAGATTTTTGCTTCGGTTTTTCCGAATCCCATTCAAGATAAGCCTTACCATCTTTCTTTGACAAACGAAGGTTGCTTACGGCAAGCGGTCTTTCCTTTTGATTCCCATACGCCGGAGGAAGAGCAACCGTATTCTGATGTACATAGGCAAGCGAGTCTGCGACCCCTTTCATATTTCCAGTTACCCAATATCCATGCCACCATACATTTCCCTTAATATTGGGAAGTTCGCGTGAAAGTTTAACTTTTGTTGCGAGTTCGTTGGTGTCGCCGGCTTTCGGATCCGCATTATTCATGGTGCGCTGCACATCCTGCCCGATGAACACATCTACACCATGACAATTATCATTCCACCAATGGGCAAGATGACGACTTGGAGCTGCTTTAAAGTCTAATGTCCAGTAAAGCTGTGGAGCTAGATAATCAACCCAACCATTCTTGGCCCAAAGCAATACATCAGCATACAAACCATCATAATTTTGCAATCCATTGGAATCAGAACCACGCGGATCTGTCTTTTTATTACGCCAGATTCCAAATGGACTCACACCAAAACGCACCCATGGTTTTGTATCTTTAATGGTAGAGTTCATTTGCTCTATAAGAAGGTCGACATTATGACGCCTCCAGTCTTCAAGTTTCATGCCATTCCCGAATTTTGAATATGAAGCATCATCTGGAATCTTTACTCCAGCCACGGGATATGGGTAAAAGTAATCGTCAATATGGATGGCATCTATATCGTAACGGGTTGTTATATCCTTGACCACTTCACATATATAGTCTCTGTTTTCCTGATATGCGGGGTCAAAGAAAATTTTTCCGTCATATTTAAAGAATCTTTCAGGATGTTTCTTTGAGATATGGTCGGCGGGAAGCACTTCCTTTGGAGATGACGTCACACGATATGGATTCAACCACGCATGTAGTTCCATACCACGCTTGTGAGCCTCTTCAATAGCAAATTCAAGAGGATCCCAAAGAGGAACTGGCGCCACCCCTCGCTTACCCGTAATCCAGCTTGACCAAGGTTCTATTTCGCTTATATACGCGGCATCGGCTGTAGGACGCACCTGGAAGATTACAGCATTGCAACCTGTCCGGTGCAGACGATCGATCTGGTCAGCTATATAAGCTTTCAGCTGTGCACTACCCTTCTGCTGAGTATTCATATATTGTGACTGCCCAATAATGTGGAGCCATGCCCCTCGGAATTCCCGCTTGGGATTAGCTGCAAAAACACTTAATGGAATGAGCAACCACAGTAAAAATGATGATAGAATATATTTACTTTTCATTTTAACCAATTTTCAAGATACATTCATTAGGGAAGGGAGGCTTCCCAGCCTCCCCTCAATAGTATATGTCTATCTTAAATAATAATCATTCTTCGATAGGGAGGCATGGCAGCCTCCATTCCATCTAATTAATCATTGTAGAGTTCGTTCCACCAGGAGGGATCGTCTTGCAGGTGCTTGGCAAACCACGCCATGATAGTGGCATGCCATGGCTTGCGTTTGTCATGGTTAGAAATGATATGATTTTCGCCATCTACCTGCACAAATTCCACATCCCGACCAAGAATACGAAGCGCATTGAAGAGCTGGATACTCTCCCCTATCGGCACATTGGTGTCTACCTTACCATGAAGCAGAAGCAACGGAGTATGTATTTTGTCTGCATTGAAAAGTGAGCCATGCTGAGTGAATAGATCCGGATTATTCCAAGGATACGATTCAGGAGCAGCTGTAGTATTATAGGAATATCCCCAGTTGCCTTCACCCCAATAAGAAGTCACGTTGGAGATTCCGGCATGGGCGGCAGCCGCTGCAAAAATATCGGTCTTGGTCTGAAGATACTGCGTCATGAATCCACCATAGCTTGCACCAAGGCAACCGATTTTTTTGTCATCGACAAAATCATGAGTACGACAGTATTCCTTAACTCCCTCAATTATATCATTGGCCGTATAGTCGCCCCATGCATTTGCATGGCGAGCAGAAAATTCCTGTCCATATCCATAAGCACCCGACGGATTGATTACCAAGGCGACATAACCACGGGATGCAAATATCTGTGGATCATACACGCTCAGATATCTCTGACACGGTGAACAGCCTCCATAATAATACACTATCATTGGATACTTCTTATCAGGATCAAAGTCTGGGGGAAGCACCTGCATACAGTCAATGGTAGTTCCATCAGAAGCCTTATAGCTCCATGATGATGCTTCTCCAGGTTGCATATCGGGATAATCACGAGAATATGGATCGTCCACCACCTTTAGTTTTCCTGTCTTAAGGTCAAGTAACTCACATCTTCCGGCATAATGATAATCCGAACCTACAGCCGACATCCATCTATTCTCATCTACCCCAATAGAAAACCGGGATATGTAGGGCATTCCAAAGTCAAGTTTTGAAATCTGACCTGACTTTGGATCAAGCTTATAGACATTTAGTGTAAAACCGTCGGAAGCTCTGAAATATACAAGACCATCGACACTGTTCCAGATCGGAGATCCTTCTATAGAAGGATTAAACTCACGTGTCATCGGTCGGATTGATTTGTCAGCGATGGTCATGATATAACCTTGCACATCATAGTCATTGCTATATTTATGCCCACCGTTATTCTTACCTATACCCCCTAAAGCCTCCGGGCCACCGGTAATGAAAAGCTGTTTCCCATCTGGAGAATAATTACACGACTGTATATAAGGATCGCCTTTTACGAGTGTATCGGTAGCAAGAGTAGTCAAGTCAAGCTCTATCAGATCATTGAAATAGAATGGGAATACATCCATCTTCTCTGTCTGAGATCCATAAACAAGTTTTTTTGAATCAGGAGAAATATCATAAGCAGAAGTAGTGTTCCCGGCATATGTAAGAGGTTGTCTGATCCCGGTTTTAAGATCATATTTCTCAAGATAGTATCTGTTGCGATGGCCTGCAAGACGATCGTCAGGATCGCGAAGACGCTTTACAGGTCCGGAATCCTTAGGTCCTTCTACGAGTTTATAAAGAATTAGAAAGCTACAATCTGGACTGATGGTGAAGTTATCTTCAGGAAGCTCGGATGCAAGCAGTATCTGTTTCTGGGTAGAGGCATCAAGTGCGTAAAGCGAATATGTATCGTCAGTCTGAACTGTGTAACCAAGCGTACTTCCCTTAGGAAGCCAAAAAGCACCCTTCGGAAGAGAGGCATTTAAAGTTTTCCCGGTTGAGCATTCTAATAGTTCCGACCATGAGCGACGACTCTTCTCCCCATACATGGTAGAGTATGAAAGGATCATATATTTTCCATCAGGAGATATCGATGTGCGGCTCACTCTTGTCCCTAACGCTGATTCATCGACACGGAATCGTGTGGTAATAGCCGGTCCTGTTGATATCCCGACACTCTCAAAACCCTCGTCAGGTTCGAACTCCAATTGTATACTCGGATCTGCAGGATCATCCGGGAAAGAGATGAACGAAATGAAGTAATCTGCAGTCTCCGCGGGCTCTAAACTTACGTTTGTCTTATCCCAAGAAGGCACTGAATCTGCTTGGCTTACTGTCAGTAGACTTCCATAAGCATCTGAAAGTTCAGCCATAACATTTGATTTGAGTCGCAGCGTACCCTTCAAAAACCTGTCTGGACGCAATCGGGTAGACAAGGTTCTGATAACAGGGCCGTCTGTTGCTTTTGGATAATTTACACAGTATGCTGTGTCAGTCTTCACTTCTGTCCAATCAGAAGAAGTCTTGTGGCGCTTTCTGTTGACACTCTTTAAAAGCTTATCGTTAGAAAAAGGATTCTTTGCAGCAAGAACAGAGTCTGCAGGCAATACAGGAACTTTAAGTCTCACTTCAGGCGACACCTTAAATGTGTCAAACTTTACAGACGCGTTATCGCCCCTCACTCCTAAGAATGAGAAGGCGACAGCCGACACGGCAAAAGCCGCTGTCAATTTATTGATCATAGGTTATGCTTTATTTTCCTGATACTTCATAGGCAGTTATAGCCTTGAGTTTCATATGATAGATCAAAGTAGAATATGGTATTACACTTGTGCTGGATGCTCCGTAAGCAGCATTCATAGGGATGACGCAAGTCACAGAATCACCCACATGCATATTAGTCAACATAGTCCAAAACCCTACAATGTTATCACTCGGTTTGCAAATATAGGTGCTGTCGGATAGATCCCATGAACTTCCACTATGAGCCCATGAGCTACTGTCAAGCGTAACTCCATTGACATAGGACGCCACATACTGCACTTTCACGGTCGAGTTGTCCATCGGTGAAAGATTGGCTGCAGTCAGACTGCGGTCGTTGTGCCACTGTGCCAATATTGTGACTCCCGGAGCCCAAACAGGGGTGATCCTTTCAAAAACCTTCTTACCGTCGGCCCCAATCGTATCTTCCATGCGAGTGTAGTAAGACTCGTTCTGATTCATCCAATCAGTGTAGTCGTAGGTATTGTCGTCGTCGCCGAGACAAGACGTCATGCAAGGAGCGATCAGAAGCAGAGATGCCGCATGAAGGATAAATTTTTTTTTATTCATTTAGTTTTGTCGAGATTTATCTTGATTAATCTGGGTTTATCGAGATTAATCAGTATTAATCTTTATATCTGTAATCTTAATTAGAATTCCACTTTCGGAGCTTTATTGGCTCCAGCTTCTGCCTTAAACTGCTCTTTCTCCTTGAACCCGAACCAACCTGCATAAATGGTCGTGGGGAATTTCTTGATGGATGTATTATATTCTTTCACAGCCTGAGTGTAACGTTCACGCTCAGTGGCAATACGGTTTTCTGTTCCTTCAAGTTGAGTCTGAAGGTCAATAAAGTTCTGGTTTGCCTTAAGGTCAGGATAAGCTTCCTTCACTGCATTCACATAAATGTCAAGTGCACCCTTCAGCTTGCTTTGCGCTTCTTGATACTGCTGAATGTTCTGCTGCGGATTTTCCACTGCTTCTGCTGCATTGTAAGCCTCGGTCAAGCCGCTGCGTGCCTGAGTCACCTTAATAAAGGTCTCGCTCTCATGCTCTGAATAGCCCTTAACCGTATTCACGAGGTTCGGAATAAGGTCAGCACGGCGTTGATATTGATTTTCAACCTGAGCCCATGCTTGATCTACAGTCTGCTCTTTCTCCACAAGGGAGTTATAGTTGCAGCTCGAGAGCGAAGACATTGCCATGATTGCCACAATGGCAATAGCTATCTTGCTGATAAATTTCTTCATATTAAAATTTGAATCGGCTGACGTACGATGCGTACGTCAGCATCGGAAGGTGAATATTAGAGTAATTTCTTGAGGAGTGAATTGAGCGATACTTTCTCAGCGAGGATCTTCTCGAGATCATCAGCATTCACTCGCTCCTGCTCCATTGTATCTCGATGGCGGAGTGTGACCGTATTGTCTTCAAGAGTCTGATGGTCAACTGTGATACAGAAGGGCGTTCCTATTGCATCTTGACGACGATAACGCTTGCCGATAGAGTCTTTCTCATCTACCTGGCATGTAAAGTCGAAGCGAAGCTTATGCTGTATCTCACGAGCCTTTTCCGGAAGACCATCTTTCTTGACGAGAGGAAGCACTGCACATTTCACTGGAGCGAGCGCAGCCGGGAAGTGAAGAACTACTCGACGGTCGCCGTTGCCAAGATCTTGATCCTCATAGCAGCTGCAGAAGACACTCAGGAACATACGGTCTACTCCGATTGAGGTTTCGATTACATAAGGCACATAGCTCTGGTTGAGTTCCGGATCAAAATATTGTATCTTCTTGCCTGAGAATTTCTCATGCTGGCTGAGATCGAAGTTTGTGCGCGAATGTATACCTTCCACTTCCTTAAAACCAAATGGCATTTCAAATTCGATGTCGGTCGCTGCATTGGCATAGTGGGCCAATTTTTCATGATCATGATAGCGATACTTAGCGTCGCCAAGGCCAAGAGCCTTATGCCATTTCAGTCGGGTTGCACGCCAATAATCAAACCATTTCATTTCTTCACCGGGACGTACGAAGAATTGCATCTCCATCTGCTCAAACTCACGCATACGGAATATAAACTGGCGCGCTACAATCTCATTGCGGAATGCCTTGCCGATCTGGGCGATACCAAACGGTATACGCATACGGCCTGTCTTCTGCACATTCAGATAATTCACGAAAATTCCCTGTGCTGTCTCTGGACGTAGATACACGTCCATTGCACCGTCTGCTGTAGAACCCATCTCTGTCTTGAACATAAGGTTAAACTGGCGAACGTCAGTCCAGTTTTTGGTGCCACTGATAGGGTCTACGATCTCATAGTCAAGGATTATCTGCTTTAGTTCTGCAAGGTCATTGGCATTCATGGCGTCAGAGAAACGCTGATGCAGCTCATCACGTTTTTTCTGATGCTCAAGCACTCGAGCATTTGTGGAGCGGAACTGTGCTTCGTCAAAGGCATCCCCAAAGCGCTTTGCTGCCTTAGCAACTTCCTTGTTGATCTTGTCATCGATTTTGGCAATCTCGTCTTCTATGAGGACATCGGCGCGATAGCGTTTCTTTGAGTCACGGTTGTCAATCAATGGATCATTGAAAGCGTCTACGTGGCCCGAAGCTTTCCAGATGGTGGGATGCATGAAGATGGCAGAGTCGATGCCGACGATGT
>CAYNEZ010000075.1:0-14389 GCA_964396365.1 uncultured Sangeribacter sp.
CATAAGCTATATGATGTAAATTTGCTGCAAAATTATCATCATATAATGCTTGGCAAGAAAAAACTGTGACAACGTCCGCAATTTCTGTGACCAAACTTAGGAGCCTCCCCGATAGATTCTGCTAATTGTGAACTAAATTTTGCCACAATTTTTTTCAGTACTATTCAATTATGCATTATGACTTGGTTTAGCTTGAGCGTGGTTAATTATGCAATATGAATTTTACATTAGAAATTAAACCTCCGAGCCGATCACAAGCAGTACCAAGCTGACAAGCAATATCCCAAGATCCACGAGTTTCGTCTTGATATTCTTCTCGTGCAATACGAGGACTCCATAGAAGAATGGTATAAGGACGCTGCCTCTCCTTATCATTGACACAATAGAGATCATAGACCCTGCCTCAGACAGCGAATAGAAATAAGCCAGATCGGCTCCAGTCAGGAACACTGATATCCCGATGATCGCCCATTTCCAGTGGAAAGGGGTTGAACTCTGTTTGTGCATCTTCCTTAGTATAAGAACGGCTATGCTCATCATGCCCAACTGATAGAGTGAATACCAGCTCTGCACCATCAGCGGCTCAAAACGTGTCAGGAGATACTTGTCATAGAGTGCACTTATCGCCCCTAAGGCCGTCGCTCCAACCGACATCCACAGCCACTTGCTGTGCTTGAATGAAAAACCCTCCTTCGATCCGACCCTACTTATCATAAACAGCGATGCGAATCCTAAAAGAATGCCACACCACTGAATGAAATTCAACTGTTCGCCAAATATCAGCAATGCTCCTACAAGCACCATCACCGGTCGCGACGCGTTGATTGGTCCCTGGATTGTCAAAGGTAGATGTTTGATGGCAAAATATCCGAGTATCCAAGAAGAAAGCACTATCACAGACTTTGTGGCTATCAGCAGATGCCCCGTCAGTCCTTCGCCAGGTCCCGTTCCTCCATGTGCCAGACACTCCACAAGCACAGGACTCATCAGTAGTGTCCCAAAAAGAGTATTAAACCATAACACGATCGGTACATTGTTGTCTTTCAATGAGATTTTCTTCATGACATCATAAAATCCCAATCCAAGTGCCGACACCAGTGCAAAAATTATCCACATTTTTTGTAAAAATATTTTGTCAGTTAAAAAAATTACATTACCTTTGCAGTGTATTAGTATGCTATTACACTATACAAGTATTTTTTCTTAAGAATCTTGTTACATTTTAGTGCAATTCTGCGTCTAATACACATAGTATATAACAACTGTGATAAGATAGTTATGAATTTAGAATTGATATCGGACCAAATGCCATCAGGAACGTCGCAAAACGAACCACGCACCATGCAAAACGTCATATCTCTCCGAGATATAAACAAGACCTATCCGGGTGTAGTCCCGCTCCACGTCTTGAAAGATGTCTCCCTCGATATCCGCAAAGGAGAGCTCGTTTCAATCATGGGAGCCTCAGGTTCCGGAAAATCGACTCTACTGAATATCCTCGGAATACTTGACAATTATGACTCAGGATCATATCATCTTGATGGAGTGCTCATAAAGGATCTTTCCGAAAACCGGGCCGCCGAACTCCGTAACCGGATGATTGGCTTTGTCTTTCAATCGTTTAATCTTATCAACTATAAGAATGCACTTGAAAATGTGGCGCTTCCCCTGTTTTATCAAGGGGTAGGACGCAAGAAGCGCAACGCCCTTGCCATGGAGCAACTCGAGCGTATGGGGCTCGCCGACCGCGCCCATCACCTCCCGGGGGAGTTATCGGGTGGGCAAAAACAACGCGTCGCCATTGCCCGTGCGCTTGTCACCAAACCATCTCTTATCTTGGCAGATGAGCCTACCGGAGCCCTCGATTCCAAAACTTCTAAAGAAGTGATGCAAGTCTTCCGCGACCTCAACGACACCGGCATGACAATCGTAATCGTAACACACGACCCAACCGTAGGAGCTGCCACCGACCGCATCATCCGAATCGTGGACGGCAGAATCGAATCACAATGATCAATGATGAATGATCAACGATAAATTATTATGCATTGTGCATTATGAATTATGAATTAATTGAGTTATGTTCGACTTAATAAGAGAAATCTCCCAGACCATAAAAAACAACAAGCTCCGCACCGTCCTCACAGGGATTGCGGTAGCATGGGGCATATTCATGCTCATTGTCCTTTTGGGAGCTGCTCGGGGTGTGGTAAACAGTTATGAGGATGCCTCATCCAACTCAAGCCAAAACTACATTCGCCTCTGGAGCGGTACCACATCAAAGCCCTACAAAGGTTATCGTGATGGTCGTTGGATACGCCTTCAAGACAAGGATATGGATGCAATTTCTAATGAAGTGCCTCCCGTAGAGGAAGTTTCAATTTCGTCATCAGTATCCGGATTCAATATCGTGGGACCTAAAGACTATCTCAGCAGTGGCCTTGAGGCCGTCTATCCAGATGTGAGCCGTACACAAAGAATCACTGATATAAATGGAAGATTCATCAACCAGAAAGATATAATCGACCACCGTCGTGTCATTGTGCTTCATAGAGACAATGCCGCCCTTCTTTTCGGGGATGCCGAAAAAGCGCTCGGGCAAGAACTGCAAGCCATGCAACTTTCTTGGAAAGTAGTAGGCGTCTACGACCACAGATGGAGAAAAAGCTCCTTCATCCCATACACTACCTACAAGGCTATCACCGGTGGAGACGGCTACGTCAATGAGATGGCAGTGCGTGTGGAAGGGATCACGACCGATACCGAAGCAGAACAAGCAGAAACGCAAGTTCGTGCTGTCCTTGCTCGTCGCCATGAATTCGATCCAGAGGATTCCAACGCCGTGTGGACATGGAATCAATTTGCAAGCCATATCAAGCAAGGGAAGGCCCTCATTTATTTGAATCTCGCTGTGTGGGTGATCGGGATTCTCACGCTTCTCACCGGTATAGTAGGTGTGAGCAACATTATGTTTGTCTCCGTACGTGAACGAGTGCATGAGATTGGTATCCGTCGTGCCATCGGTGCAAAGCCCAAAAGCATAATACTTCAGATTCTTGCTGAAAGTGTAGCAATTACTACAATCTTCGGATATGTTGGCCTTGTTGCCGGCATGGCAATCCTGCAGGTACTCGACTCCGTGCTTGGTGACGCTGAAGGTTTTTCAAATCCGACAGTCGATATTTCTATCGCCCTTCAAGTTACGGCTGCCCTTATCGTGGCTGGAGCTATAGCCGGCCTGTTTCCGGCTTTGAAAGCAACAAAAGTTAAACCCGTTGAAGCCCTTCGTGACGAATGAAAACATCTTTTTTCGATATTGAAAACTGGCGAGAAATAGGAGCCACACTTTCCCGCAATAAGACCCGTACTTTCCTTACGGCGTTCGGTATCTTTTGGGGCACTGCGATGCTTGCAATGCTCTTTGGTGGGGCACAGGGTTTTGAAGGAGTGATGCGCCGAAATTTTGCCGGTTTCTCCACCAACCTTGGAGCCGCCTACAATAATCGGCGCACCGTCCCTTACAAGGGTTTTAATAAAGGTTCAGGATGGAATATGACAACGCGTGACATCGATCTAATAAGGGATCTTGCTCCTGCCATAGAGTATAGCACAGAGGCTGACCAACGCAACGGAACAGCAGCTTTCGGCACCAAGACGAAGGCAGCCGGAGTGACCGGGGTAGAGGCTGACTATTTCAGGATAATGGTACCTGTGCTCCACGAAGGTCGATTTCTCAATAATGCCGACATCGCTTCTGAGCGTAAAGTTGCTGTCATTGGTAAGGATATTGCCACCTCCCTTTTTGGTAATGATTCTCCAATAGGTAAATATGTCAGTGTCGATGGAATCTATTTCTTGGTGGTAGGTGTTGCATCCCAGCTTTCTGATGCCACTATAAATCGCCGCATCGACGAGTGTGTTGTGATCCCCGCTTCCACCATGAGGCGTGCATACAATCTTGGAAACACGGTCGGTCTTTTCCTTTATACTGCTCCTGCCGGCAGTTCTCCATCTGACAATGAACCCGTGATACGACGAGTTTTCTCATCTGCCCATTCCATAAGTCCCGAGGATAAGAATGCCATAGAATTCCTTGATATTTCAGAGCAATTTGAGATGATTGATAATCTTTTCTTCGGCATATCACTTCTGGCGCTCTTCGTCGGTTTCGGCTCTCTCTTGGCTGGAGTGATAGGTGTAGGCAATATCATGTGGATAGTAGTTAAAGAAAGGACTCAGGAATTTGGTATCCGACGCGCCATAGGTGCAAAACCTCTTGACATCACCATCCAGGTCCTTTCCGAAAGCATCATGCTCACTCTTGTTGCCGGCACTCTTGGTGTCTGTTTTGGAGCTTTGGTGCTGGGGGTAGCAGACAAACTCACTTATGATCCGCTCCTCGGACATGCTGGTTTCGAGCTCACATTCCGAGCTGCCATCACGATAGTCGCTCTCTTCTTCATACTGGGCTCTTTAGCTGGTACGATCCCGGCTATCCGCGCCATGAAAATCAAGCCTATAGAAGCACTCAACGATAAATAATTTTGAATTTTGAATTTAGAATTTTTCTGAGAACTGAGAGGACTCTAAGAACTCTGAAGACTGAAAACTTGATAACTTGAAAACAAATTTATATATGAAAAAATTCCTAAAAATCTTCCTCTGGATTATCGTAGCTGCCATCGTACTCGGCACATTCTATTTCCTCTACCGTAATTCCCAGCCTAAGGAGGAACATTACGCTACCGTTACCCCTGTAACGACCGATATCCGTCGCACGACCGTACTTAACGGAAAGATTGAGCCTCGCGACGAGATTCAGATTAAACCTCAGATTTCAGGTATTATAACTCAAATAGACGTTGAGGCGGGCGATTTCGTGCATGAAGGAGATGTGATAGCGCGTATCAAGGTTATTCCCGAAGCTTCACAGCTCTCCAACGCCCAGTCTCGCATTGATGCCGCTCAGGTTGAGATGGATGATGCTCTCGTGAAGTTCAACAGATCGAAAGAACTATATGACAAGAAAGTGATCTCTCGTGAGGAGTATGAGAATGCAGAGAAGACTCTCGTAAAAGCTCGCCAGGATCTCAACTATGCTAAGGATTCCTACCGTATTGTGAAGGAGGGCGTCTCTCAGTTTAATGCCCAGGAAAGTAATACTCTCGTCCGTGCCACCATCACAGGCCTTGTGCTTGATGTGCCTGTGAAGGTCGGTTCCTCTGTAATCCAGGCAAATACCATGAATGATGGGACCACTGTAGCCACTATTGCCGATATGACCAACCTTATCTTCAAAGGTAATGTAGATGAGACAGAAGTTGGTCTTCTAAAACCAGGAATGGACATGGATATCACTATAGGTGCCGTCTCCGACCTCCATCCTTCCGCCGTACTCGAATATATTTCTCCGAAGGGCACTGAAAACAACGGTGCCAACACTTTCGAGATCAAGGCTGCACTTAAAGTCGACGATGTCTCTGCTCTCCGGTCAGGCTATAGCGCTAATGCAACAATCCTTCTCTCAGAAGCGAAAGATGTGATGAGCATCCCTGAAAGTGTCGTTGTATTTGAGCGTGACAGCACATTCGTATTCGTTCGTACAGATACTGTTCCCACTCCGAAGTTTGAACGGCGTGCCATTGAGACCGGCCTCTCCGACGGCATAAATGTTGAGATCAAAAAAGGCCTGAAGAAATCCGACGTTATCCGTGCCGAAAAGCTTTAGTAATAGAGCATGCTCCGCATGCACCATAAGCATCAAAAGGTAAATATTACATTCTCCTTATGAAAAAATACATCTTATTCCTCATCCTCACTTCAATCTCCGCTCTCTACCCTACACTCCAAGCCCAAAGGGCATGGAGCCTCGACTCCTGCATCAACTATGCTCTGACCCACAATGTCGAAGTGCGTCAGCGTATCAATGCTGCTCGTCAGGGTGAACTTGCAGTCACAGAAGTAAAAGACAGGGTATTGCCAAATCTAAATGGCTATGGGAGCCAAAACTTTAGTTTTGGGCGTGGCCTGACTGCCGATAACACTTATGCCAACCGAAATACAAGCTCGTTTTCAGTTGGAGCCCAATTATCTGTCCCATTATTCCAAGGTCTGCGTGTCGTGCGTTCTATGAAATATGCCGAGACATCTCTAAAAGCCCTCGTAGAGCAATCGGAGGCTGTTAAGGATGATGTAACAATAAACGTAATGGCAGCATTTTTGCAGGCTCTTTATTCCCGTGAAGCACTTGGCGTGGCACGCATGAGCTTAGAGGTGTCGAAAGATGAACTCAGGCGGCGTGAGATTCTCCTCGATGCCGGAAAAATCCCTGAACTTGACCTTTACGAAGCCCGTGCTCAGGTGAGCAGAGATGAACTTACCGTTGTCAATTCACAAAATGACAGCATTATGGCTCTCCTTGACCTTACAAATCTCCTTGACATTGAGAACGATGGAAACTTCGACATCCTTCCACTTCGCGAAGAAAACCTTCCATTGCCGTCTCTGGAGGAAGTATGGACCAACATGCAGATGGCAAATCATACGCTTCGCGCAGCGGTGATAAGAAAGCAGGCTGCCGGCGAAAATGTGGAAGTAGCCAAGACCGGCTATATCCCGACCCTTTCATTCAATGCCGGACTTGGAACCAATTATTATAAGACTTCAGGATTTCAAAACGAAAGTTTTGGCTCTCAGATGCGGCATAACTTCTCCAAGTCTCTTGGCTTTTCCCTCAATATTCCAATATTCGACGGTTTTTCCACACGTAATTCCATATCACGAGCACGTCTCGAACAGTTGAATGCTGATCTCGACCTTGATAATACACGCCAGCAGTTATATAAGACTGTATCTACAGCCCATGCTCAAGCAGTGGCAGCCTTTAGTAAGGAAAAAGCAGCTGATTCAGCTGTAGAAAACACAAAAGCGGCTTTCGACGCGATGACGGTCAAATATGATAATGGTCGCGCCAATGCTACCGAATATGAAAAGGCAAAAGCTGACTACATCAATGCCGTCGCCGACCGTCTACAGGCCTCCTACGAGCGCCAACTCCGCATCCGTATTCTTCGCCACTACAACCAATAACAAAAAATGCTCCTCGCCATAATTGCCAGGAGCATTTTAAATTTATCATTGATAATTTATCATTGATAATTTATCATTTATCATTGGAGACAAACTGTATTCTCTCCAGTGTGCAAAGTGATTCTCCGCCAGGAGTATTAAATACAAGATACAGAGGATGCTTACCTTTAAGCTTACCGACGGATGAGACATCAGCCCTCATCTTCATTGGCTTGATCGGATCTGCTGCCTTGATTTCAATCTTTCCCACCGGAGTAGGATTCCCTTTCCAAGGAGCCTCTGTAAACACAGTGATAGACCCGTCAACTCCTGCCGGAATCAAGTCAAGCACAAGCTCTACCTTCTGCGAGCCATTCAATTTGTCGAAGTTGAAATACTTGTATCCTACAATACTTCCATCAGTATTGTTGATGACGGGATTGATATTGATATCAGGATGATAAGGATTGCTTATGTTGTGATCGTCAAAATATACCGGTAAGAAATGCGATCCGCTGTAGTGCAAACGAGGATATGTCTGGTATGCACCATCCTTTCCCGTGAAGTGCGATGCAATGGCAGCCGGATATTGTTTTAGCGGATCAAGTCCATCTATCTCAAATCCTTCTGAAGTGTATTCACCCTCACTTATTGTCACTTTTCCTCCCTTCCCTTTTTCCACGGTCACCTCAATCGGCGCTACCATTGCCTGGCGGGAATACTCATCAGTGCCGGTCTGGCGGTGATAGAACACCCACCATTGGTCTCCAATCTTCAATATGGAGCCGTGGGTGTTGCCATTCGGTGTAGCAGTATAGATGGTCTTGCCGTTGGCATCGGTGTCGCGTCCGCGACCATCGATTATTGTGCCTCCGTAGGTCCAAGGTCCTAATGGATTGTCGCTGTAGGCATAGGCAAGAGTAAAATTGGTCTGTGGCAATCCCCATTCCCCATCTTTTGTCATACGCGAATATATCAGCACATACTTATCATCTATTTTTCGTATGGATGAAGCCTCAAAGAAGCGGAAATCGTTACCGTCTCCATCCTCAAAACCACCAATCATTTTTTCCTTGACCTTCGTGCCAGGTTTTACCGACGACATCGTCTTCGGATCAAGCTCAGCTCCGTAGCTTGTCCCGAAACCCCAATATCCGTATACGCGGCCATCGTCATCTACAAACACAGCAGGGTCAAACCCAAATGGACCATCACAGACATCGGGATTGTTTTTGTCCCAGTTGATCACTTCAAACGGTCCGTCCGGACGGCTTGATTTAGCCACCTGGCCATTACGTCCCCCACGCTGGTTGTTAGGGTAGAGGTAGTATTCCTTTTTGCCGTCGGGTAAAGTTTTCACTGCTACGTCAGGAGCGAAAAGCACATCAGCCGGTTGAACATTTCCATTTCCATCCTTATCGCTTTTGAATATGATGCCATCATAGCGCCAATTATTTAGCGAATCAGGATCTGCCGACCACACTACAAGGTCAGTGCCGCAATACATATGCCGTAACATATCATGGCTACCATATATATATACTCGTTGTTTCCCGGGATTATCCGGATCATCAAACAAATATGGCTCTCCATCAGGAATATGCTCCCACAGTGGCAGATACGGATTCATCGCTCCGGCACCTAATGCCATCATTCCTATCATCACCCCAAAAAACGTCTTTCTCATGATATCCTAAGTTTATATTTAATGGAAGGTCGGTTTGCTAATGAAGTTGTTTAAACTACTTTAATGCATCCAACCTTCTGATTTGGCAGTTTGTCCGCAATCTCAAGACTGAAGATTCAAAGCAGACTTTTCAGCTTCTCAGAATCCGATTTTCTTGACACGAGTATTCCCTCTGGAGATACCACTATCACCAAGTCTTTCAGCCCAAGTCCGAGAATGGGTATTCCAAGCTCATTTACGATATGAGTGTTTTCGCAATCGTGTAGCCTTGCCTCTCCTTCTGTAGTGGAGGGAAGTTTCTCAGTCAATGTATTCCAAGTGCCGAGGTCGCGCCATTCTCCGGTGTAAGGAAGCACTCCTACCGACTTGGCTTTCTCCACTACCTCATAGTCGAAGCTTATCTTCGGGAACTGCTCATAATCAGCATGTATTTCCTTGAAGTCCTTTCCTGGCATGTATTTGTTCACGATATCCATCAGATAACCGAGGCGGAATGCAAACACACCCCCGTTCCAAAGAGCACCCTCTGAAAGCAGTTTTTCAGCTGTGGCCACGTCCGGCTTCTCTGTAAAACGCTCCACGGGCATAGCTTTTCCGTTTGGCACCGCTCCCTTTTCAGGCACGATATATCCGAATTTCTCTGAAGGATAAGTCGGTGTGATTCCCATCAGAATCAGTTCGGCATCTCCGCGTTTTACAGCCTCTGCCATCCTGCATACAGTCTCGAAATAAGAATCGTCGGCATAAGTGTCGCATGGCATCACGATTACAGGTTCATCGGCTGAGGTTCCATTGGATGCAAGGTAAGAGCATGATAAGGCAATAGCCGGGAAGGTGTCGCGGCGGCAGGGCTCAGTTACGATGCCAATGCTTCTTCCAAGCTGGTCTTTCACGTATCCGGCTTGGGCTTCCCCGGTTGCCACTACGATACCATCAGCGTGGCCCGTAGCTTCTATCTGACGCACCACACGCTGTATCATTGATTCCTTGCGTCCGTCAGGGGATTCAAGCACTTGCAAAAACTGTTTAGATCTCACGTCGTTTGATAAGGGCCAAAGTCTCTTACCCGATCCTCCGGATAGCAATATTATCTTCATTTCTTATTTCAATTTTAGTATTAATTCACAAAGATAAGCAAAATTTTATTAACTTTGCAAAAAATCCAAAATAATCGCAATATAATGAAAAAAATATTCATATTCCTCATCAGTATCCTCCCTCTCATAGCTTTCGGAGCCCGAGACCGTGCTTCTGAAGCGCTCCTTGAGCGCATTGCCCCCGGTTCAAAAGGACGTATCTCATTCGATCTTCAAAAATCATCTTCTCCCGATACCGACTTCTTCGAGATCTCGATGAAGAATGGGCGTCCCCATATCATTGGCAACAACTCAGTGTCAATTGCCACAGGACTAAATTGGTATCTTAAGCATTTCTGCGGTATCAATCTGACGTGGAATAATATGCAAACTTCCCTCCCTGCTGTTCTCCCCGAAGTGAAAAAAACTATTCGCAAAGAGACACCACTGACTATGCGTTACGATTTCAATTATTGCACATTCTCCTACTCAATGCCTTTCTGGGATTGGGATCGCTGGGAAAAAGAGATCGACTGGATGGCTCTGCACGGTATAAACATGCCTCTTGCTATAGTAGGAATGGAGTCGGCTTGGCGCAATATGCTCCTTCGCCTTGGCTATGACGACAAGGAAGTCGGTGAGTTTATCGCCGGTCCAGCATTTCTTGCATGGTGGGCTATGAATAATCTTGAAGGGTGGGGTGGCCCGCTTCCCGATTCTTGGTATAAGGATCAGGAAAAACTCCAGAAAAAGATTCTTGCCCGTATGAACTCGCTTGGTATGAATCCAGTCTTACCCGGCTATTGCGGTATGATGCCTCACGATGCTGCCTCTCGTCTTGGTCTTGATGTGATAGAAGGTAACCCATGGAATGGTTATGTTCGCCCTTCCAATCTTCTGCCTACAGATCCGAAGTTTGACGAAATCGCTGATATATATTATGATGAGCTCACAAAACTTTATGGTAAAGCAAAATACTATTCCATGGACCCATTCCATGAGATGAATGATGTGGATGTAGACTATGGCGAGGCTGGCGCTAAGCTGATGAAGGCTATGAAGCGTTGCAATCCCGATGCTAAATGGGTGATCCAGGGTTGGACTGAAAACCCACGTCCGCAGATGCTCGAAGCTCTTAATCCAGGTGAACTTATCATCCTCGACCTTTTCTCCGAATGTCGTCCTATGTGGGGTATTCCTTCTGTTTGGAAACGCGAAAATGGTTATGAAGACCACACTTGGCTCTTCTGTATGCTTGAGAATTTCGGTGCAAACGTAGGTCTGCATGGCAGGATGGATCAGCTCCTCAATAATTTCCGTCAGACTAAGACAAATCCTCTTGCCAAGAATATGAAAGGTATGGGGCTCACTATGGAAGGTTCCGGTAATAATCCGGTTATGTTTGAGTTGATGTGTGAACTTCCGTGGCTCGGCGATAATATCCCTACCAAGGAAGAATGGCTTGATGGATATGTCAAAGCTCGCTATGGTGTAGAAGACCCCGATATCCGAGCCGCATGGAAAGTTTTGGCTGACGGTATCTATAACTGTCCGCTCGGTAATAATCAGCAGGGTCCTCATGAGAGCATCTTCTGCGGCCGCCCCTCGCTCAATAACTTCCAAGTGAAGTCATGGTCGAAGATGCGCAACTATTATGACCCATCTACCACCCTTGAGGCGGCTTGCCTGATGTCAAAAGCCGCCGACCGTATGCGGGGCAACAACAACTATGAATACGATCTTGTAGATTTCACACGGCAGGCTCTTGCCGATCAAGGACGCCGTCAGTATCAACATGCAATGTCTGACTATCGTACATTCTCCCGAAAGGATTTCGAAGAGTCATCGCAAAAATTCCTTGACATGCTGCTGATGCAAGACCGTCTGCTTGGTACTCGTCCTGAATTCCGTCTTGGCTCTTGGACAGAAGCTGCCCGTCGTCGTGGAACCACTGAGGAAGAGAAAGACCAATATGAATGGAATGCCCGCACCCAGATCACTACTTGGGGCAACCGCGAATGTGCCGACAATGGAGGGCTTCGCGACTATGCCAACAAGGAGTGGAATGGACTATTGAAAGATTTCTATTATCCGCGTTGGAAGGCATGGATGGACGCTCTCGCTGCCCAGATGGCAGAAGACTCCGGTCCACGTCCCGACGCGCTTGGTGCCGGTCCGAATGCCAACAAGACATCATCCGAACTCTTCGCCATGGCGCTTCCGTCAGCCCCTGTCATCGACTGGTATGCCATGGAAGAGCCCTGGACCTTAAAAAAGGGTGGGTATACATCCACTCCCGAAGGTGACCCCATCGACATCTCTCTCGAAGTCCTGGAATATTTATCAAAATAAATTTTATAAGATTATAAGACTTATAAGATTTATATGAATTTAGACTCAGACATAAAGTTCCTTCGAGGTGTCGGCGAAGCAAGGGCAAAACTTCTTGCTTCAGAACTTGACATACACACATGCCAAGATCTGCTCACTTATTTCCCGACCCGCCATGTAGACCGCTCTCGCTTCTATCATATCCGCGATCTGTATGGTACGGAGATGCCATACATTCAGATTAAAGGACAATTTATCAATTTTACAAAGGAGGGTGAGGGGCGTAAGCAGCGTCTTTCTGCCACATTCACCGATGGCGACCGCCTATGCCAGGTCACTTGGTTTGCCAAGATTCAGACTATCTCCAATATGTATCGTCCAGGTGTAATGTATGTGCTCTTCGGAAAACCATCTTTCAAATACAATGCGTGGCAGTTCGTGCATCCAGAGATTGAGGTGTTCGATCCAGATCGGCCTCCACAAGGTCTTCGTGGCATATATGGGCTCACTGAAACTTTAAGAAAGCGTGGTTTCACCACTCGTCTGATGCAGACTCTTGCGGCCAATCTTCTTGATTCGCTACCTGTCGGCTCCATTCCTGAGACTTTACCGGTGGAAGTGATGAAGGAACGCTCGCTTATGCCCCTTGACGAGGCAATACGCAATATGCACCGTCCGGTCTCTATGCAGGCTTTGCAGAAAGCTACGGAGAGAATGAAGTTTGAGGAACTTTTTTATCTTGAACTTCATATACTCGAATTTTCACGCCGACGGAATCTTCAACTGCAGGGGCATGTCTTCTCTAAGGTTGGTCCCTTCTTTAATAAGTTCTATTCTGAAGTAGTGCCTTTCCCGCTTACAGGCGCACAAAAACGTGTGCTGAAGGAGATCCGTGAGGATATGCGCACCGGACGACAGATGAACCGTCTGCTGCAGGGCGACGTCGGTAGTGGCAAGACTCTTGTGGCGTTTATGACGATGCTTCTTGCTGTTGACAACGGCAAGCAGGCTGCATTGATGGCTCCAACCGAGATACTTGCCACGCAACATGCCGAGGCTCTTGCAAAATGGGCTGAACCGCTCGGTCTGGAAACAGCCTTACTCACCGGGAGCACACGAACTGCAGAACGTCGCCGTATAGCTGCCGGACTCGCTGATGGCACCATCCATATGCTTGTTGGCACACATGCCCTGATAGAGGATGCCGTAGAGTTTCGTGATCTCGGGGTGGCTGTGATTGATGAGCAACACCGTTTTGGAGTGGCTCAGCGTGCCAGACTTTGGAAGAAGGGGACTGTCCCTCCTCATGTCCTCGTAATGACTGCAACCCCAATACCACGCACACTTGCCATGACTGTCTATGGTGACCTTGATGTCAGTGTAATCGATGAACTCCCTCCGGGTCGCAAACCGATACAGACATGGTTGCGTTATGACGATAACCGCAACGAAGTATATCGCCATCTTTATAATGAAATTAGTAAGGGTCGTCAGGCATATATCGTATATCCTCTGATTCAGGAAAGTGAAAAGATCGATCTCAAGTCTGCAGAAGAAGGCTTCGAGTGTATCCGTGGCATTTTCCCCGGCATTGGGGTCAGCCTCGTGCATGGAAAGATGAAGCCTGCAGAAAAGGATTTCCAGATGCAGAAATTCGCCTCCGGAGAGACTAAGATTCTTGTAGCGACCACCGTTATAGAGGTAGGTGTCAATGTTCCCAATGCTTCGGTTATGATTATCGAAAATGCTGAGCGATTCGGACTTTCGCAGCTTCATCAGCTACGAGGTAGGGTAGGACGTGGTGCCGAACTCTCGTATTGCATCTTGATGAGCAAGCATCAGATTGGACAAGAGACTAAGAAACGCCTTTCGATCATGACAGAGACCACCGACGGTTTTCTGATTTCAGAAGCCGATATGAAACTCCGTGGTCCCGGCGACATGGAAGGTACCCAGCAATCTGGTATCGCCTTCAATCTCAAGGTCTCCAACTTGGCTCGCGACGGTCAGATCGTAGGGCAAGCCCGCGACACAGCCATGCGCCTTCTTGATGGCAAAATTCTCCTCACCCCGCAAAGCATCGCCATACTCAACGCAGAGCTCCAACGTCGCTTCTCCCGCTCCATTGACTGGAGCCGCATTTCCTGATCCATCGAAGTGGACACTCTCGCAAGGCTGAAAAAACTTTTTGCAAAATTATTTGCATACCACAAAAAAAATCATTAAC
>CAYNEZ010000076.1:0-14386 GCA_964396365.1 uncultured Sangeribacter sp.
CAGACTTCAGGCAAGCAGGAACTCTACGAAGCTATCATCAACATGTACGCTTAATTCAATCATCCCATTATCTTATAAAGGGAAGGCAGCACCCTGCCTTCCCTTTTCTCCATTAAATTATGAATTATGCAGTTCTAAAGACCTTAGCTCTAACTTCAATCTTCTGCGTGTCTGCATTTGCAGAGCGTAGCGACTCGCATCTTTGGCTGCCTAAAGCCAACGACAACACTTGCACCGTAGAATATAAAGGGAAAAATCCCATTGCTCTTAACTCTGCGGCTATTCTTTCCCAATTCTCTCCGGATGATTTCTTCAACAGAATCAAACTAATTGAAAAAAAACATGGCTTTCGTAATGACGAGGCCTACAACATATCTGTAGACAGTCTCAACCGGTCGGTGACAATCACCGCATCTTCCGGAGAAGGCTTGCTTTACGGAGCATTATCTCTTTATCGTCCCTACGCTTGTTATGATCGCACTGACTCCCCTAAACATAGTCTACGTGTCTTAAACCACTGGGACAATCTTGACGGCACGATCGAACGTGGATATGCAGGCAAAAGCATATGGAATTGGGATTCTCCATTGACAGAGGATCAGATAGCTCTTTATCAGAAGTATGCCCTTGCAAATGCAATGGCTGGCATCAATGGCACGGTTCTTAACAATGTGAATGCATCCCCCAACATGCTTACTCCAGAAATACTAAAGAGAGTAGCTGAAATTGCTGATATTCTTCGCCCTTACGGTTTGAAGATTTATCTTTCTGTCAACTTTGCTTCTCCAAGTGTAATAGGAGGCCTCAAAACTGCCGACCCACTCAATAAGGAAGTAGCAAGATGGTGGAAAGAAAAAGCATCGGAAATCTACAAACTCATTCCTGATTTTGGAGGATTTCTTGTCAAGGCAAACAGTGAGGGACAACCGGGACCTTGCGATTTTGGCAGGACTCATGCAGATGGAGCGAATATGCTTGCCAAAGCTCTTAAACCCTACGGAGGAATCGTCATGTGGCGTGCTTTCGTCTATTCACCTTCTGATCCGGACCGTGCCAAGCAGGCATATGTAGAATTCAATCCTCTTGATGGAACGTTTGACGACAATGTCATGGTGCAAGTAAAAAATGGTCCAGTTGACTTCCAGCCTCGTGAGCCTTACAGCCCCCTCTTTGCAGGAATGACAAAGACTCCGCTGATAGCTGAACTTCAGATTACGCAGGAATATCTCGGCCATGCCAATCATCTTGCATATCTTGCCCCAATGTGGACGGAGTTTTTTGAAGAGGCACCAACTGACAACATTAAAGGAGTGGCTGGAGTGGCAAACATAGGTAATGACGAAAACATGACAGGCCATCCTCTGGCTCAGGCCAACTGGTATGCATTTGGAAGGCTGGCATGGAATCCAAATATGAAGTCAGACGAAATTTTAGCCGAATGGGCGGAATTGACTCCATGGATCTCTATTGATGAAAAGCAGCTCCCTAAATTTCAAAAGATGATGGGTGAAAGCCGTGAACATGTAGTAGACTACATGATGCCTATGGGCTTACATCATCTCTTTGCTTTCGGTCATCATTATGGTCCTCAACCTTGGTGCGATCCTGCCGGCGCTCGTCCGGACTGGTTACCCAAATACTACCATAGAGCAGATAAAGATGGTATTGGTTTTGACAGGACAGTAGCGACTGGAAGTGGCGCGACGGCTCAATACCCTACTACAGTATCAGACATTATTGAGAACGTTAAGACTTGTCCGGAAAAATACCTGCTTTGGTTCCACCATCTTGCTTGGGATTATAAGCTTCCAACGGGCGAGACTGTCTGGGAAGCTCTCAACCGCCACTACGACGCTGGAGTGGACGGAGTGGCAGAAATGCGCAAAACATGGCAAGATCTTGAAGGAATCACAGACCCTGAAATATACAAGGATATTGAATCAAGATTGCTGACACAACATAAAGATGCCATATGGTGGCGCGATGGCTGTCTCGAATATTTCGGTGACAAAGCCAACTTAAAGCCTCAAAAACTCTCCTTGCACTCTTTAGAGGAAATGATCCCGATTGAACTTGGCATAGACAACTACACTAATCCCTCTAAAGAACTCCTCGATTCCAAACGCTAATTTTCTCAACCAACTTATCTCATAGGGACGCACGGATTGTGCGTCCTTATATTGTGACCCTATATTGTCATCCCAATATTATGAAAAAAAGATTTACCATAGTCTGGACCCTCATGACTTTCATTTTGTCTTCTATGACAGCTCAGTCTCCCCGCACGCCCGACTATCTTATCCTCGGTGGAGAACTCGGCAATTCCTCAGCCTCATCAAAAGAAGACATCAAGTCTATATTCCCAAAACTTAAAGAAATGGGACTTAATACTGTGCTTATGCCTGTCTATTGGGAACTTGTCGAGCCCTCTGAAGGCAACTATGATTTCTCTCTTCTCGAGGAAGCAATATCTACAGCTGAAGAAAATGATCTCAAACTTGTTCTCCTATGGTTTGGAGCATGGAAAAATTCAATGAGTTGCTATGCACCTTCCTGGGTAAAAACAAATGTCAAAAGATTTCCAAGGGCAATCACGGAGCAAGGAAAACCACTTGAAATTTTGAGTGCTTTTAGCGAAAATGTACTAAGTGCTGACCACAAAGCTTTCAATGCACTACTCGACTATCTGAAAGCTCATGACACTAACAAAACTATTTCAATGATCCAGATTGAAAACGAAATCGGAATGTTAGAATCAGCTCGCGACCATTCAAAACTCGCCAATAAGGCATATTCCATGGGTGTTCCAGACCAGCTTGCAGCAACTCTTAAAGTCAAGCCAGGGTCTGCTTGGAATGATCTGGCTGAAGCAAAAGACTATGCCGATGAGATGTTTATGGCATGGCATTATGCTCAGTATGTGGAGAAACTTGCAAAGTCTGCCCATGAAAAACTTCCTGCAACCCCTCTTTATGTCAATGCAGCCCTCGACAGTCGCGGACGTCGTCCCGGACAGTACCCTTCCGCAGGTCCTATTGCCAGATTAGCAAATATATGGAAAGCCGGCGCTCCATCCATTGATTTTATTGCTCCTGACTTGTACGATCCTCCATTTGCTCCCTGGTTTCTGCAATATGACTTCCCCGATAATCCTCTTTTTATTCCTGAGATCAGACGCTCTATTAACAGTGGGGCTCATGCATTATATGCCATCGGAGAGCACAATGCAGTAGGGTTTAGTCCATTTTCAATTGAAAACGCTTCAAAAGAAGAAGCAGAACGACTGAAACAGGCCTACACTCTATTAAAGAAACTTGAGCCCTTTTGTTCTAATAAGTATGAAAGTTATGGCCTCTTGTTCGATGGCGAAAAAGCGAAAGAATCAAAGGCTGTAGAAACTGATGGCCTTAAGATTATTTCTTCACATTTCTTTACTCTTCCCTGGGACAGTCGGGCTACTGACGGTAGCATATGGCCAGACGGCGGAGGAATGGTGATAAAACTCGGAAAAGAGGATTATCTGATTGCCGGCACAGGAATTGTGGTGAAATGGGAATCTGCAGAAGAATCATCCGCTGAAAAGAAACTTGGAGAAGATGGATTCCAGCTTTCCGGAGAAGATGCAGAGGAAAACGATTGGAATGGAAAAGAAAGAGTAGGCATTCTTAGCTGTGATGAAGTTGACATCAATCCAGACGGAACATTCAAGGTGATCCGCCGGCTTAACGGCGACGAAACACACCAAGGTCGCCACGTGCGCATAGGCGTAGACGACTTCAAAGCTCTTCACGTCAAGCTATACCGTTATTAAGACTACTGCGACCACATATTATTTACAAATGAAGGGACCCACATTGTGTGAGTCCCTTACTTCATATTTCATAAGAAGAATTATGCTTAATAGGAAGAATTTACTTCTTCACTACTTTTCCATCAATTATATAAAGGCCGGAAGGAAGGTCAGAAAATTTCATATTTGCAGGCAACTTAAAACCGCTAATTGTGAAAATTCCTTTTACAGTCTCATGTTCTGCAGCGATATCATTCACTTCAGCATGATCCACTCCTCCAAGACCTCTCACCACGCCGGCATAGACATGCTTGCGATAGAATGTGCCGTTTGTCCAGATACCGACAGGTGTATTTGCACGCCATCCGCTATTAGCAGGTGAATCTGTCGGGCACCAGAAACAGATACCCCACTGTTGCTCCGGCGGAATAAGACGGAAATATTCCTTAAGGATCCACTCAAAGTAGTCGGCCATATTCTTGTGCTGCTTTTCAGTCATCTCTCCTGTGGGTACATCACGTCCATTTGCATTGACATACCCCATATCAAATTCACTGACCCTAACAAGTTTCCCTGAAGCTGCCATCAACTTAAACATATTCGTGATAGCATTCTTCTTACTATTCAACGTTCCTGAATTTTCATAATATGAGATGTGCATCTGAGTGCCGATTCCATCTATATATGTCTCTCCATCTGCCTCCCATTTATCTATCCAGTTGATAAGAGACTTCAATTTCTTGTTGCCGTCCCAATCACTCTCAAGATTATAATCGTTGATAAAAAGCTTGATATCTTCCGGCCCATACTGACGTGCAAATTTTACTGCATTCCTGACATATTCCAGATCCCCCATATGATCCTGCCAATAGAATGCATCGCCTCCTACGTCCCATGTTGCATCACCATTGAATCCTTCTGAATGCTGAAGGGTATAGTTGCCGCTTCCGTCATTTCCTCCGCCGGATATAGCTTCGTTGACCACATCCCAAGCTTTAACCTTTCCGCCACACGCATTCATCATTCCCTTGATCCATTTCTCCATTGCTCCACTTAATGCTTCAAGCTTCTCTGCCTTTGTCAAAGGAGTGCTGTGAGGAAGCTTAAGAGTGAAATCACTCTCTTCTATCTCAGGAGCAACCACAGCCCCAGCGGCTTTCTTCATCTTAAATGATGAAAGATCATCGCCATCGATCGATCCGTTCACTATTTTTTCGACTCCTCCTACCTTTAGGCTGACATTATCGAAATAATATGTATTTGCATCGGCAAGCTCACTGAGATTGAAAGCTATTGATTTTCCTCCCTTAACGAATTTACCGGAAATCTCAATAGTCTTCCATTCCGTACTGAAGTCTATATTGCCCAGAGCCTGATAATCAACATAGTTTCCCGGATCATTATGTATCTGTGTTGAAGCTTTGGCTGGTTTGTCGGCTCGAACATCGGCAGTAAACACATAGCTCTGACCGGAAGAGAAATTTGATGAACATAGAATCCAGAACTGGTTGTCCCAAACCTCTGATTGCTTCGCGGAAGACTCCACCTTAAGGTATCGGCGCTCTTCGTTTATCTTCATTGCCCCTACAGAATCCTTCACCTTGATATTTCGGATATAAATATCGCCGACGAAGTCTCCACATTGAAAAAGCAGGAAAGGATTATTTATTGGGCTGGTATATGTCACGGTCACTTCCTCCCATTCCGTAGAGAATGAGAAGTCTGTGTTGACACCACTCCCCCAATCTCCAAGTTTAGAATGCATTGTGCCAGCCTGCGAACCCTTTATTTCGTATGTGAACTGATATGTCTTTCCTGCCTCTGTCGGAATATTATCATAACCCACAAACTGAACATCCCAGGAGTTGACTATCTTTGTAGTGTGGATATTTAAGCCATCTTTGGCTGAGAAATTTAGGGAGAAACCAAATTTTGATTTGTCTCCAGTCCATCCGACATTTTGCTGCGTTCTATAATCCTTTTCTCCGATCACTACATTCACCATCGTGTCGGGATTCTCAAACGGCTCTGCCGGCTTGTCTTTTATCAGACCCCTTAGCCAACCGTTTGGTTGCTGTGCATGCCAAGCAAGGGTATGCCCATATACATTGATACCAGCTTTCTCTGCAGCATTAACATAGTTTTTCACACTTGTGAAATCCATATTGCCACTATTGTTCACGCAACTCGCCATTTTCATGGCGTTGCCTGCGACAGTTTCAGTAAAATTGTCGTTGGTCATCCCTGCAACAGTGGCATTATTTAAATAGTCATACACTGTGGTTCCTATGCCAAGCTTGAAATTTGGATACTTGTCATAATCAATGTAATTCTTCAACGGCGCATAGTCTTTTAGATATGCACTGTTCGGATCGTTAGGATTCCCCTGCTCGTAATTCTTCAGAGTCTGAGCGGATACAATAAGAACAGGGAAAGTTGCAATTGTTGTTAATAAAAATTTTCTCATGTATGTTTAATCTTTTGCTTTTGCAAAATTATAAAAAATTTTTGATTTTTAATTTTTTTCCCAACTTTTTTATTAATTTTGCATCGTGATTCCGGCGAGGACTGCCTCTCTTTCCTCTATGGATTACTCAAAATACAGGTAATAAGCTAAACTTTACAATCTTATGGGAGGTTTTTTTGGCGCAGCCTTAAAACGAAAGTGTGTCAACGACATTTTTTACGGCGTTGACTATAACTCACATCTCGGCACACGCCGTGGAGGTATGGTGACTTATGATGCGGATGAGAAGCGGTTTTGCAGATCTATCCACTCGCTTGAAAGCTCATATTTCCGCACTAAATTTGAATCAGAGTTGCACAAGTACAAGGGCAACATCGGTATCGGAGTCATAAGCGATACCGACCCACAACCAATCACCATCAATTCTCACCTCGGACGTTACTCCATAGTGACTGTTGCCAAGATTGACAATCTTGACCAACTGGAAAAAGAGCTTCTTGACAGTGGTGCTCACTTCGCGGAACTTAGTTCAGGTGTCACTAACCCAACGGAATTGGTAGCTCTTCTCATCAATCAAGGCAAGACTTTTGTAGAGGGTATCGAAAATGTATTCAACAAAGTCAAAGGCTCATGCTCAATGCTAATCCTTACCGAAAACTCGGTGATAGTGGCACGCGATAAACTCGGTCGCACATCCATCGTAATTGGAGAGAAAGAAGATGGCTACGCTGTCAGCAGCGAATCTACCTCCTTCCCTAATCTTGACTATCGACTTCTACGCGATGTGGGACCTGGAGAGATCGTTGAATTGAAACCTGACGGCATCCAACAGCTGCGTAAGCCCAATAAAGAAATGCAGATTTGTGCCTTCATGTGGGTTTATTACGGATTCCCTACGTCTACCTACGAAAACCGCAACGTGGAAGAAGTACGCTTCAAATCCGGCTTTGCTCTCGGACAGCAAGATCAGGAAACTGAAATTGATTGTGTTGCGGGTATCCCGGATTCAGGTGTCGGTATGGCATTGGGTTATGCTGCCGGCCACGGCACTCCATACCAACGTTGCATATCCAAATATACTCCCACTTGGCCTCGCAGCTTCACACCTTCCGACCAGTCTATGCGCTCCTTCATTGCAAAAATGAAACTCGTGCCCAATGAAGCGATGCTCAAGGGAAAACGAGCCCTCTTCTGCGATGATTCAATAGTGCGTGGCACTCAGCTCAATGATAATGTCAAGGTGCTTTTCGACTGCGGTGCAAAAGAGGTGCATATGCGCATCGCTTGCCCACCACTCATCTATGGATGCCGTTATCTCAACTTCACCTCATCCAAATCTGAGATGGAACTCCTCACCCGCCGTATCATTGAGGAACTCGAAGGCGACCCAAACGCTAATCTTGAGGAATACGCTAAGACAGGCAGTTGCCGCTATTGCAAGATGGTAGAAAAGATGAGGGAACGCTACGGCCTCACCTCACTCAAATTCAATACACTCGAAAACCTCATTGATGCCATTGGCCTTCCGAAAGACCAAGTTTGCACCCACTGCTTCGACGGCACTTCACACTTCTAAGAATTAAAAAGCACGACAGTATACCTACGATGGGTCTGATTCACCGAAATCAGACCCATTTTCTATCTCCAAAATCCACATTTTCGTTAAAAACACACATTTAAATTATAAAAAAACGCAATTTACTTTGAATATCCGAAAAAAAGGCCTATCTTTGCGAAAAACTTACTGATAAAGAATTTTAGAATTTTACTTTTAATATGATTGAAACCCTGACATCTCTTGACGAACAAATACTTTTGTTTTTCAATGGCAACCATACCCTTTTTATGGATGAAGTAATGTCTTTGATTACAAGCAAATGGATTTGGTTGCCCTTCTACCTTCTTTTGATCGATATGCTCTTCAGAAAATTAGGACCTAAATACGCTGCATTGACTCTTCTTGCGGTAGTTCTCGCTATTTTAATGACCGATCAAATCTGCGCAAGTGTGATTCGTCCTGTCATAGGTCGACTTCGTCCTTGCAATCCGGATAATCCTATTTTTGGAGCAATAACACTCGTAAAGGATATTCAACCCCGAAGCTACAGTTGGCCATCTTGCCACGCTGCAAATACTTTCGCCCTTGCCACTCTCCTCTCATGCGTGATGAGATCAAGAAAATTTACTGCATTCATTTTTATTTGGGCCGTAATTGTAAGCATTTCCAGACTTTATTGCGGAGTACACTACCCCACTGATATTCTCTGCGGAGCTGCTTTCGGAAGCGTCTTCGGCTATTTGTCGCTGGTAATAGTCAGCAGGCTTTATACTGCCTTGCCTCGTATGTATATGGCAATTCGCAAGCCCGACCTACTATAATGCATATGAATCTTAAGAAAATATTCGCAGGTGCTTTCATAGCCCTCTCAAGCATGTCCGGCCTTTATGCACAAAGGCCGGATCTTTATTGGAGTGTAGACATGTCAGCTGTGTTTGACAATCGCGAGGGAGACACACAACACGCTTCTGCCAAGACTTTTTTTCAGACACAACTGGCTCCCGAAATAGGTATCAGCCTTTACGATGACCGTCACCGTATTGCGGCAGGTGTAGTCTGGACTCAACCCATTGGCTGCGAGTGGGAAGGTCATAGATTGTCACCAACAGTCTACTACCGCTACCAGTCTAAAGGCCTACGTTTTGCCATGGGAATGTTTGGCAGAGACCAACTATATGCCGAGATGCCAAACTATATATGGAATGATTCCGTGAAATACAGCCAACGCAACATCCGTGGCGCAATGATCGGCTATCGTAACGAAAAAGGTTACTTCCAAGCATTTCTCGACTGGCGCGGAATGCAGACCGAGACCCAACGTGAAGCCTTCAATATAATCGCAAGTGGAGAGCGCCTATATGCCGACGGAAAATTCCTTTGGGGTGGACTTGCCATGATGAATCATCTTGCCCTTGATAAATCAGGAAATTCTGAACAGCATGTAATCGACAATCTGCTATATAATCCTTACGTAGGCATTAACATAGCAAAAATAGCGAATCGCACTCCTCTTGACTCATGTACATTCAGAGTCGGAATGCTTGGAGATCTGACACGCGACCGAGGAGACGGCGACTGGAAAACTCCCGTAGGAATTTGGGCTGACTTTGACATTGCATGGAAATTCTTGGAACTGAAAAATACCTTTTACGCCGGAGGCAAACTGTATCCACTATATGGCAGATATAATTATATCCTTGATCAAGGAGAACCCTATTATGCTGCCTCACTATACAATCGCACCTCAGCCTCCATTATCTTTCTCAAGCGCAAGTTCATGAGTCTCAAGGCCTCCCTCGACTTCAACCTCGCTCCATCCCACTTCAACTTCTACCAGCGCGTCATTCTCTCTTTCTCCATTTAATTCTCTCTCATGACGTAGTTCCCGATCGTAACAGCTGCTCGTAAGCCTGCTTTAAAAATTATATGGCATAATATTTGCATATGAGCGGGATTTTTGTTATTTTTGCATTTTAGAAAGAAATAACCTATCTAAGAATCAATCTAAACACATGAAAGTTCTTAACAAACTGACCGCACCTAAAGCTACGGCTCCTGAGAGAATTATCCAGTTTGGAGAAGGAAACTTCCTCCGCGCTTTTGTTGACTGGATCGTGAAGAATATGAACGAAGCTACAGACTTCAACTCTTCTGTTGTTGTCCTGCAGGGTACTCCCGACGACTTCGCAATGAAGTTGCTATCCGCTCAAGACTATATGTACAACGTAAATCTTCAGGGTCGTCTGAATGGTGAAATCGTAAACTCATTCAAAAGAATCGATGTAATCAGCAGAGGTCTCAACCCTTGGGGCCAGCATGACGCTGTCCTTGGTCTTGTTGTGCAGCCTGAAATCAGATTCGTGATATCCAATACTACTGAAGCCGGTATCGCTTTCGACCCGGAATGCAAGCTCAACGACGCTCCCCCCGCATCTTATCCTGCAAAATTGACCCAGATTCTCTATACTCGCTATAAGGCTTTCAATGGCGACCCCAAAAAAGGTCTTATCATCATGCCTTGTGAGCTCATATTTGAAAATGGTCATCATCTGAAGAAATTCGTCAACGACTATATTGATCTATGGAAAGATCAACTTGGAGAAGACTACGAAGGCTTCAAAAACTGGTTTAACACATACAACTATGTTTGCGCTACTCTCGTAGACCGTATTGTTCCAGGATTCCCACGCAAGGAAATTGCAAACATCCAGGAGAAACTCGGCTATAAGGACAATGTAGTGGTACAAGGCGAAGCTTTCCACGTTTGGGTCATCGAACGTCCCGAAAACATGAGCATCGAAGAGCTCCGCGCTGAATTCCCGGCAGAAAAGGCTGGACTTAATGTAATCATCACTGACTCTGAAGCTCCTTACCACGAGCGTAAGGTGACCCTTCTCAACGGTCCCCATACTGTCCTCTCCCCTGTCAGCTATCTGAGTGGAGTAGACATTGTACGCGATGCCTGCAATCATCCGGTGATCGGCAAATTTATCCATAAAGTGCAGTTTGACGAACTCATGCAGACTCTCAATCTCCCGATGGATGAGCTTCAGGCTTACGGCGAAAGCGTACTTGAACGCTTCAACAACCCATTCGTCGACCATCAGGTGACTTCCATCATGCTAAATTCATTCCCGAAATACCAGACACGCGACCTCCCCGGGGTGAAGACATATCTCGAACGAAAGGGAGAACTTCCGAAAGGTCTCGTTCTCGGACTTGCGGCAATCATCACATATTATAAAGGTGGCAAGCGTGAAGATGGCGCTCCAATCCAGCCGAAGGATGACCAGAAGATCATGGATCTTCTGACCCAACTTTGGGCTACCGGCGACACTCGCAAAGTGGCTGAAGGAGTGCTCGCAGCCGATGAACTTATCTGGAAGGAACATGGCAACCTCAATGAGATCCCTGGCCTTACTGATCTCGTTGTGGAATATCTCGACAGCATACAAGAAAAAGGTATGCTCGCTACTGTAGAATCTGTTCTTTGATCATAATTATTATGCCCGGCCGGTTGTATGCCGACCGGGTATAATAATATATACTCTTCTTGCGCAAGCATAAATAACCTTATAACCCTATAACCTTTAACTCTCAAATTTTGCAAGCAAAATTTGAATAAAAAAATGAAAGATTACATCAAAATCAACCCTTCCGACAATGTGGCAGTTGCAATCTCCGCTTTGCAGAAGGGTAATGAGGTAAATATAGATGGGGTGACATTCACCCTCGTTTCTGATATTCCGGCCGGACATAAATTCTCCCTCAAGGATATTAAGGAAGGTGAGAATATCATTAAATATGGTTTCCCTATCGGTCATGCCAAACATGACATAGCTTTGGGTTCGTTTCTTGACGACCATGATATCAAGACAAACCTTGAAGGGCAGCTCGACTATTCGGATGTGAAACGCAAACCGGTTGAAAAATGCCTGTGCGAAGGAGGAGAACGCACGTTTGAAGGATACCTGCGTCCTGACGGGCAGGCAGGTGTCAGAAATGAAATCTGGGTGATCCCTACTGTAGGTTGTGTCAATGGAATAGCCAAGCAGATTGTTGATCGTCTCAACGCTGAGACCGGAGCAGAAGGTGTAGATGGCATTTTTGCTTTCCCTCATAATTACGGTTGCTCTCAGCTTGGCGACGATCATGAAAATACAAAGAAGATCCTTCGCGACATGGTGCTTCATCCAAATGCAGGTGGTATACTTGTAGTTGGTCTTGGTTGTGAGAACAACCAACCAAAGGTTTTCGAGGAATTTTGCGGTGACTATAACAAAGACCGTGTCAAATTCATGGTTTGCCAAGAGATAGAGGGAGATGAAGTTGAATACGGACTTAATATTCTTCGCTCTCTTTACGAAAAGGCAAAACAAGATAAGCGCACTACTCTCCCGGCCTCAAAACTGAAAATTGGATTAAAATGCGGAGGTAGCGATGGATTCTCTGGCATCACTGCCAATCCCCTCCTTGGAGAATTCTCCGATTTCCTTTGCGACTGCCAAGGTGGAACAACTGTCCTTACTGAGGTGCCGGAAATGTTTGGTGCAGAAACCATTCTGATGCAGAGATGTGCTGACGACAAGCTCCTCGGTGAGACCATTACCCTGATCAACGACTTCAAGGAATATTTCCTTAGCCACGGCGAACCCGTTGGTGAGAATCCATCACCCGGCAACAAAGCTGGAGGCATTTCAACTCTTGAGGAAAAAGCTCTCGGTTGCACCCAAAAGAGTGGTAAAAGCGAGGTGAAAGGTGTGCTTGCTTATGGCGAACGTATCCATAACCACGGCCTTAATCTTCTGTCTGCACCTGGCAATGACCTCGTAGCTTCTACCGCACTCGCTGCTTCAGGTTGCCAGATTGTGCTTTTCACTACTGGCCGCGGAACTCCTTTCGGGACATTCGTACCAACTGCTAAAGTCTCTACCAATAGTAATCTTGCAAGAAGGAAACCTGACTGGATCGACTTTAACGCAGGCGTTCTTGTGGAAGATGCTGATATGAAGGACGTAGCAAAGAAATTTGCTGACTTCGTGCTCGATGTTGCAAGCGGAAAGAAAGTTCACTCTGAAAAGGCAGGCATCCACGAAATTGCCATCTTCAAAAACGGCGTGACCCTCTAATGTTTAATCTTTTGTATTTAATATTTAATAATTCATAATACATATGAAACCCTTCATGGACGAAAACTTTCTGTTGCAGAATGAAACTGCACAGAAGCTCTATCACGAGCATGCGGCTAAAATGCCCATTATCGACTATCACTGCCATCTGATTCCCAAGATGGTAGCTGACGACCACAAATTCAACTCCATCACTGAACTTTGGCTTGGTGGCGACCATTATAAATGGCGTGCTATGCGCAGCAACGGTGTTGATGAACGTTTCTGCACAGGCAAGGACACCACTGACTGGGAAAAATTCCAGAAATGGGCAGAGACAGTGCCTTATACTTTCCGCAACCCTCTCTACCATTGGACTCATCTTGAGCTCAAGACAGCTTTCGGAATCGACAAGCTTCTCAATCCTGAGACAGCGAAAGAAATCTTTGACGAATGCAACGATAAGCTGCGCAACGACCCGAATATGACTGCTCGCGGTCTTATGCGTCGTTATAATGTAGAGACAGTCTGCACCACTGACGACCCCGCTGATTCTCTTGAATATCACAAGCAGGTGAAAGACTCCGGTTTTGAGATCAAGATGCTTCCTACTTGGCGTCCTGACAAAGCCATGGCTGTCGACAAACCCGCTGAGTATCGTGAATACATTGCTAAACTTGGTGAAGCTGCCGGAATGGAAATCCGTACTTTCAATGATCTCGTAGATGCACTTCAGAAGCGTCACGACTTCTTTGAGGAAATGGGTTGCCGTCTTTCCGACCACGGCATCGAAGAGTTCTATGCAGAAGAATATACCCAGCCTGAGATCGACGCTATCTTCGCTAAGGTGATGAATGGTGGCGAACTCACTCCTGAAGAAGTGGATAAGTTCAAGAGCGCCATGATGATTGTATTCGGCGAAATGGACTATGAAAGCGGTTGGACTCAGCAGTTCCACTACGGTGCCATCCGTGATAACAATTCCAAGATGTTCAAGCTTCTCGGTCCGGATACCGGCTTTGACTCTATAGGAGAATTCAACACTGCCAAGAAGTGTGCTAAATATCTCGATAAGCTCAATAGCCGTGGCAAACTTGCTAAAACTATTCTCTACAACCTGAACCCATGTGCCAACGAAGTGATGGCTACCATGCTTGGCAACTTCCAGGATGGAAGTGTGGCAGGAAAGATTCAGCTTGGTTCCGGCTGGTGGTTCCTCGATCAGAAAGACGGCATGCAGAAGCAAATGAATGCTCTCTCACTCCTCGGCCTTCTCAGCCGTTTCGTGGGTATGCTTACTGACAGTCGCTCATTCCTCTCCTACCCGCGTCATGAATATTTCCGACGCACACTCTGCAACCTTGTAGGCACAGATATTGAAAACGGTGAAATTCCCTACACTGGCTATGAAGAGAAGCGCGTCAACCAGATGATTGAAGATATTTGCTACAACAACGCTAAAA
>CAYNEZ010000077.1:0-14191 GCA_964396365.1 uncultured Sangeribacter sp.
AAGATGATTTTCTTTGAATCCTGGTGCGAACCAGATGTCCTTGTACTTTCCTGTAGTCTTGGAATGCACCATATAGTTTGCCCAGCATCCCTTTGATGGAGCCATCTTGAGATCAGAGCAATCCTCTCCGAGAGCAGCCTTTATTACATATGGCACCATATCCACTCCTGTAGCATATTTCGTTATTTGGGGAATAAGGCTGCCACCACTTCTTGCTCCGAATTCAAGGATATAGACCTTTCCTGACTTGTCTACGATCGCCTCCACATTGTATGCAGTGCTCCTCATGCCGAGGGAGGTAATCAGCTTCTGGAGATCCTGCTCAAGGATATCTATAAATCTTGTATCCATCATGAACGGCCATGACTCGCCTATAGGGGCGAAGTCCTTCTTCCCTCTTGGATTATAGTATTCATTGCCGAAGCAATGGAACACAAGCTTACCGTCGACACTGAATGCATCCCCCGAAATTTGCCAGCCTTGCTTGTCAATGAATTCCTCAATGATTATTCTTTTTGACCTTGAATAACTGAGCGCATCTTTTACATCCTCTTCCAGTTGATCCCATGATGTCAGTTTGTTTATTCCCTTGCTCCCGGAAGAATCCACAGGCTTTACCATCACAGGCAACTTGAACCTGTCCTTGGCATTTAGGGCTTCTTCATAAGATGAGAATCCCATTGCCAGCGGGGAGTTGAATCCGTGTTCCTGCAGGTATTGCCTGAATAGATCCTTGTTGGAGAGAATCTCCACTGACTTATACGGAGAGGTGGGCAAACCAAGTTTTTCACTTACATATGCAGCCACCGGGGCTGCCGGATCTGATGCATATGCTACCACGCCGTCTACCTCGAGTCTTTTTGCAAGCTCCAAAACCGCATCCTTGTCTGTGGTACTCACATTGTAATACTCATGGGCATATTTATGACCTGGGTTTTCTGGCAGATAGTCACACGTGATGACGTGGTGTCCCATCTTGACAGCTTCCTTTATGGCGAAGGTCTGGTAAAGGGAACCTCCTAACATCAGTATTTTTTTCATTTCTTTATTTCCTTTGTAAATCTCACTATTCTTTTGGCCCCCTCAATTATCTTTGACTCGTCGAGAGTAAAGGCTATCCTTATAAAATCCTTGCAGATGTTTCCGTAAGCGACTCCGGGAACAACAGCCACATGCGCATTCTCAAGGAGGTCATAGGCAAACTGAACAGACGATTCGTAACCCAGCCCCGAAATGTTGACCATCGCATAGAATGTTGCTTCCGGTTTTATCACCCTTATGCCTTCGGCTTCCTTCAGTTCCTTGTAAAGGGTGTCCCTTCTCCTTGTGAAGGTCTCTATCATGTGTTCGGAATAGTCTTCATCCGTGCCCAAAGCCTCAATGGCAGCATACTGGGATGGTAAGGGAGCGCATGCAGCGACATTCTCCTGAAGTTTGACTACTGCCGATATCACATCCTCAGGCCCGATGACGTATCCGATTCGATAGCCTGTCATGCAGAATTCTTTTGAGAGACTGTTGATTACTATGACATTGTCCTTCATTCCCGGCAATGTGGCTATGCTTAGGTATGGCTTGCCATCATATATGAGTTTCCTGTATACTTCATCAGAGATCACAAGCAGATTCTTTTCTATCGCCAGTTTTGCAATTTTCTTGATTGTTCGATCCGAAAGGATCCTTCCGCTTGGATTTGCTGGGGAATTCAGAAGGATTATCTTGGTACGTCCGGTAATGACCTTTTCTATGTCTTCTCCGTTGACAAGAAGAGTTCCCCTGTCGGACGGATCCACAATGACTGGGATACCTCCACACATCTCGACCATCTGCTTGTAATTCACATAATAGGGAGCCGGTATGATTACCTCGTCACCGGGATTAACCAAAGACAGAAGTGTAAGGTAAAGGGCTTCCATTGCCCCCACAGTCACAGCAATCTCTGAAACGGGTGAGTAATCGATCGATTCCTTTTCTTTGTATCTCCTGCTTATTGTTTCCCTGAGTTCAAGGAGTCCTGCATTTTGGGAGTAGCGTGTCTTTCCCTCCATTATAGCATTACAAGCAGCTTCCTTTATGTTCATATGAGGTTGAATGTCTGGATCTCCAAGAGTGAAATCAACTACTCCATCCATTGTCTTTGCCATATTGAACAGCTTGCGGATCATTGACGGTGCAATGCTGTTGGCTACGTTTGAAATTCTTGACATATCTTTAAATTGCATGCGATTACTTTTTCTTAAAAAATTCGAGGATCCTCTCTATGTCCCTTTCATCCAGTTCATGATGCATTGGCAGACAAAGAACCGTGTCTGCCAGCTTATAGGCTTCCGGCAAATTTTCTCTTGTGGCTGATGGAAGTCCTCGATATGTAGAGAACTCGGAGATTAGAGGATAGAAGTAACGGCGTCCGAGAACATTGGCTTTTTTCATCTCGAAGTACAGCTCATCACGAGTCTTTCCGAATTTCTCTGCATCTATAAAGATCGGGAAATAGCTGTAATTGTGGCGAACTCCTGGCATGTCGTCGAAATACGTGATGCCATCCACTTCCTTCAATGCCTCTCGATATGCCGTTGCTACTTTTTTGCGTGCTTGGATTGCAGTGTCAACCTGCTTTAGATTGAGGAGTCCATATGCAGCCCTTACCTCGTCCATCTTGGAGTTGATTCCGGGGGCAACCACTGTTGTCTCTCCGGCAAATCCGAAATTCTTGAGGTAGTCGATCCGCTTCTTTGTCTGCTCGTCTTTCATTACCATTGCGCCTCCTTCTATCGTATTGTAGACCTTGGTGGCATGGAATGAGAGGGTTGACATGTCGCCGGCATTCAGTATAGATTCTCCGTTTACTTCAACTCCGAATGCATGGGCAGCATCGTATATTACCTTCAAGCCATATTTGTCTGCTATCTCTTGGATCGCCTTGGTATCACATGGTTTGCCGTAACAATGCACGGGCATTATGGCTGTAGTCTTAGGAGTGATTGCCGCCTCTATCTTGCTCGGGTCAATTCCGCAGTTCGATGGATCAACATCTACAAAGACTGGTTTTATACCGTTCCACCATAATGAATGGGTGGTAGCAACGAAACTATAAGGAGTGGTTATGACCTCTCCAGTAATTCTAAGTGCTTGAAGTGCCGTTATAAGCGGGAGGGTACCGTTTGTGAAAAGACTTATGTAGGGAACTTTCAGATAGGCTGCAAGTTCCTTTTCAAGTTGGCGATGAAAGGATCCGTTGTTGGTAATCCACTTGCTGTCCCATATTTCCTTTAAGAGTATGTTAAACTCTTCAAGTTTAGGAAGCAGTGGAGAGGTAACGGTTATCTGTTTTTCGTTACTTTCCATATGTAGTGATGATTTTATTTTCTTCGGATAATTGAGAGAAGTTCTGAGAACTCCGAGAATCTAAGGAGTTTTGCCACTCCGGTATATAGCAGTATACCTTCGACTACACCAACAGATAATGCTAGCCAAGATTCCATTGGGATGTAGCTGACTGTCAAGTAAACGACTGCTCCAGTCGCTAAGCTAAGTAGTAGAGTAGGGAGAAGGTCTTTCATCTGCTTAAAGAAACCAAGATGTATAAGCTTGCCTGTATAATATGTATTAATAATCAATCCTATAATTGAAGAGACAATCATGCCTATACACATTGGTATCAGTCCGAGTGGCAGGGTAATGCAGAGTATTATCACCGTGACAATTTTCTTGATTATTTCAAGCTTGAGAAATAAGTCACTCCTTCCTTTTACTTGCAAGAGATTTAAATTAATTGCATGGACTGGATACCACATTTGAGCGAAACATAGCACCTGAATTAGAATTGCAGAGAATAACCACTTTTCGGTAAGAAAGCTGATGACCATTGGCCTTGCGACCGCTGCAAGTCCCATCATGAGAGGAAATATGATGAACGCAGATGTTTTAAGAAGTCTTCTGTAAACATCACTCAGTCTTGCATCATCATTTTGTATTGTACAGAGTACTGGATATGTAACCCTCTGAAAAATACCTGTTATATTGGAGGAGGCGAAATCTGTGAATTGGTGTGCTCTTGTATAATAGCCGAGGTCGGAGGCCTTGAAGAATTTACCGATGACTATCAGATATAGATTCTTGAATATAGTGTCAAGAAGCCCGGACGCGAGGAGCTTTGATCCGAAATTAAAGAGCTCCTTGAATGATTTCCATGAATACGCCCATATGGGTTTCCAATGTGATAGAATCCAAAGAAGGATAGTGACTATTGCAAGGTTCGATATCTGTTGCCACACTATTGCCCAGACTCCGAAGCCTGTATATGCCATTGTAATTCCAATAGCCCCGGAAATAATAGCTCCTACAAATGAAGCTTTCGCCTGCGTCTTGAAGTCGAGATGTATGGTAAGAAGTGCCCTTTGAACTACAGCAAGGGAATTGAAGACAAGACTCAACCCTATAACTCGAGTTATAGGAACAAGCTGAGGCTCATTATAGAATTTTGCTATGAGTGGGGAACAAAAGAAAAGGATTAAATATAGGGCTATACCGACACCGATATTGAAATAGAATACCGTGGAATTGTCAATTTCAGATCGGTCTTGCTTTCGAATCAGTGCTTGTGAGAATCCACTGTCAATTAGTGATTGGGAAACTGCAATAAAAATAGCGAGCATTCCGACTAGACCATAGTCTTCCGGAGTCAGTATCCTTGCCATGATTATCATGACGACAAACTGAATACCTTGCACAGAGAAGCGTTCGAGTGAACTCCAGACAGTGCCTTTTACTGTCTTATTTTTTAAAGATTCATTCAAATTGATTGTTAGTCTAAGTTCTGACTTCCTGCTCTTCTGATTTCCTCAATGTCTTTAGAGATATAAGTCAAATTCTCCAATTTAAATCTGTAATTATCTAATCAGGGGATAAATTCTTCGAGGTAACAGTCAATCTACATTTTTATCTCCAGTCCTTTCTACTTCCTCGATTACTTTGATGAGGTATTGCCCGTACTGGTTTTTGAGCATTGGCTTTGCGATATCCTGCATTTTTTCTTTGCTGATCCACCCTTGACGATAGGCTATTCCTTCAAGACAGGCGATCTTGAGGCCTTGACGTTTCTCTAGTACCTCCACGTAGATAGATGCTTCTGCAAGAGAATCATGGGTGCCAGTGTCGAGCCAGGCAAAGCCTCGTGGGAGGGTCTGGACTTTTAATTCGCTGTCTTTCAAGAATTCTTGATTGACGGTTGTGATCTCTAATTCGCCTCGCGCAGACGGCTTGATATTGTGGGCTACCTCTACTACTTTATTTGGATAGAAATATAGACCTACAACGGCGTAGTTGCTCTTTGGATGCTCCGGTTTTTCCTCAATGGAAAGGCAGTTCCCCTCCTTGTCGAATTCGGCAACTCCGTAGCGTTCGGGGTCGTTGACCCAATAGCCAAAGACTGTGGCTTTTTGCTCTTGTTCTGCTGTCTTTACTGCTTCTTTGAGGACTTCAGAGAATCCTGCGCCATGGAAGATGTTGTCACCGAGGACGAGGCAGACGGAGTCATCGCCGATGAAGTCTTTACCGATGATAAAAGCTTGGGCAAGACCGTCGGGAGATGGCTGCTCTGCGTATGAGAGACAGATGCCATAGTCGGAACCATCACCGAGAAGTCGTTTGAAGCCTGGAAGGTCTTGTGGTGTAGAAATCACGAGTATATCGCGGATTCCTGCAAGCATGAGGGTGGAGATGGGATAGTAGACCATCGGCTTATCGAAAATTGGAAGTAATTGTTTGCTCACGCCTTTAGTAATGGGATATAATCTGGTGCCAGACCCGCCGGCTAATACTATGCCTTTCATTTTATATAAGTCTTTAGTCTTAAGTCTTAAGAGGATTTGTGAATTAAAAAGCGATGGCACGCCGGAGGCTAATATGTGTGGAATGTGTGGATATAGAGGTCCTCCGGACTTGCCAACCGCTTGTATATGATGAGGAATGTTCTTTGAATAGAAATTATTTATCTGTAATCTCTTGCAAGAGACCAACTAAAGAGCAGTTCTCCTATTTCATTCCAGTCGTTTCTTTGGTCTTTAGTCAGTTGGTTGATGTCCTGCTTCATCAAATCCTTTCGATAATTCTCGAGTACTGTTGAGAGTATATTTTTTCCAAATCCTGATATAAGAGGAGGTTCACCCTCAACAAGCGTATAATATTTTTTCTTTGTTTTTTTTGCTTTCTCTTTGTATAGCTTCCTCTTTCTATAATCAATTCCCAGGGATACTAAAATTGGCTCCCAGTAGAGGAATTCTGCCTCACTGTTCAGATCACTGTAATTTAGTCCTTCTTTGAAGTCGAAGAAAGATGTATCGCATTTTTTGATAAAGTTTTGCGCTTCTTTAAAGTTTTTCATCTTATCGTTAAGAAGAATTTTGTGTGGTATAAGATTCTCGGCTTCCCGGGAATACCTTAATGTATGGTGGTGAAGATAGTCGTAAGGATTTTTAAGTAGTTCATCTTCAATTTTTTTGAAAGTATCGCCAAACAAATTACTGTCTTTTTTAGGATCTGGAAGAGGATCTTTTCTGTATTTCCGGTCACTATCAGTTATGACCAAACATAGGTGGTTGCGTTTTTTTATTTCATTCCTGACAACGAATGCGGTAGTAGCACCTCCTCCATTCCTCGGAAGATATTTATGAATAATATTTGGAATTTTCAAGTAGTTACAGTACGCTTGCAATATCAGGCCATAAAAATCACAGTCATATAAATTTTCACATATTAAATGTGTCTCTTCAAAAATTTCGAAGTTATGATTGTGAATTGGATCAAAATACAATACTTTACTTTCCGGCTGAGGCGGGATTGTTTTAGTTACGACCATCCTCCATTTGATGCTCTTTTTTAGCACTTGTATATCGGAGTCATCTGCCTGTATGAAAAGACCGTGTATTTTAGGCAGGACTTTTCTTAGTGTTTCCTTTATCCCAGGATTTTTTCTTAAAGCCGGAATCCATATATAATGCTTTCTACGCATCATACAGATACCCACTTCTTGAAGAAACCACAGGACCTCATCATAGTCTCTGTGGTGGGGATCCTGAACTATACTGATTATGTCGTCGGCAATTTCAATAAACATTTTCCTCTTACCTATCGTCCTCGCTATCTTTGTCATTGATGGCTTTCTCTCCTGAGAAAAAGCCATATGGCCACTTCTTGAGATATCCTTCCGAGTCATATCCAGTCTGGATTATGTCGGTTCTGAAACCCTCTTTGCGGGCATTAAACAACACAATAGATATATCTTCTTCCGATATGCCAGCTTCTTCTACATTTTTTGCAAGATACTTTCCGATATAATTTATAAGTGTCTCACTATGAGTCTCTATTATAAATTTCAATCGCTTGGTTCTGTTGGTGCATATTATCTGCAATATCATTTTAGCAAACATAGCTATAAACCTCGGATGCAGATGAAGTTCCGGTTGCTCTATTACAATGAATCGATCGGGAGAATTTCTCAGCATTGTTCTTGTTGAATACCGGGGTCGCGACCCTATATGATTGAGTGCATTCCAAATGCTTGCCAAGATTGGAAGCAGCTGACTGTATCCAAATCCTACATCAACGAGATTCTTATAGTCGTTGTCACTGGATTCTTCAATCTTAATTTCCACATGTCCGCCATTCGGCTGAATGTCTATCTTAAACTTGAACAATTCATTAAGCCAGTTGCTGAATGATTCCTGCTCGGTGCTTCCAAGAGAATAAAGATACATAGCAAGGTTGTCTCCATGAGAATCTATCTCATCCACTGCAATATTCTGAATACGGTAATATCTTTCTGCCATTGCTCGCAGAGGCTGTATGTATGTTATATTGGAGGCTGAAGATTCAAGATATATTGCTATACTTTCAAGATACCTATTGATGTTAAATAAAATTATATAGTCTAGTATCTTCTGAAAATTTTCATTTACATTTCGTTTCTTGTTTAGTAATCCCTCTCTTCTCAGGACATCTATAATTTCTTCACGGCTGAAAAATGCATTTCGTATTGTCCATAATCCTTCTATTGAATTGGTTTTGAGTACAGAGTCCAGATAATCAACAACCTTCTGGGAAGTTTCTATTACCGGGCGATCTTCACCATTGTCAAAAAAGATATTTGGAATGATGGGATGTATATAAACAATCTTTGTCCTATCAAATTTATATTCCTTCCCATTGACAATAATATATAGTTGCTCACTCTTATCAATAGGGAATTTGATCTGAATTGATATATTATTAACTTCCAAATCAAATTGCTTAAGGTAGTCTTTCTTGTCGTCCCGCTTTGCTACCGTAATCCCAACTTTTACATTTCCTTGATGATAACCCCATGATTCCTTAATGCTAAAGTCAATCTCAATCTGCTCAGCGCCTTTTCTTACGGTGTTATTGAAATCCTTAAAATCAACATCATCGGAATACCATAAAAACACACCATTTGGCCTGCGGCGTACGGTCTGCTTTATAAGCGGGAAAAATTTCAGGAATGAACTTTTTCCGGAACTGTTAGCTCCAATCAAAAGTGTCAGAGGCTTGAGAGAAATATCCCCGGTATCTTCAAACTTTCTGTAGTTCTTAAGTCGTAAGGTTTCCATTCGTAAGCTGTTATGTTATAGTGTGGCTGATTGGAAGGTATCTGTCCAATGGCGTATTTAACTTCCTTAAAGACAATAAGCGTCCAAAAAAGACTTATAGGTTAAGGGAAACTGCCTTTTGGCAGTTCCCCAAAAATTTTATTATAATTTGTGCTTAAACAAAAGATTATTAACTACATCGAAGGAGTCTTGGAAGCACTTGATCTAATGATGAATGATTAATTATGAATGATGAGATTGTCATCGTTTTTACCGACTAAATACTTGGTTCTTGACTCTTAACTCTTGACCCTTACGCTAAAGCGTATGACTCTTGACCCTTTGAAGCAAAGCTTCATCGTCATGTTCCGCGAAGTTTGTCGTTTCCCCTATTCCATCAAATACGTCATTTTTGGACGCTTACGAGGAATGTATATGGAGAGAAGTCGAAGTCTGGTTTATTCTCTAAAATTATATCTTTTATACTTTGGTATGAGGCTTGAATACTATAGCAATGCCGAATTTGACCATTGTTTTCTATCGCATCCAGAATCTCCTTAAAATTATCTACGGAGAAATCCTCTAAACGCGGTTTTATTAGATGATTAAAGTTATTCCTAGCATCTTCAAATGACTCACTGCGGGAAAAGATCGCTATAGGAAGACTCAATGCTGCTTCATAATTAAGTTTCAATTCTGTATAGGATATAATATAATTTATATCATCGTCTGCTTCAATATTTGATTTCAAAATTGGATAATAGGATTTAAACTCCCCCTTTAGGAAGAACGCTATGTTATTTATAAAAGCATTACTGCTTATCTTTGCTTGTACACTAATTTTGAAAGAATTTTCAAGAAGAAGAAAAATTTCGGGATAGGAATTCATCAACTTGACAAAATTTTCAAGAATTCCGATATCGTCAATATCTACTTGCCGTGATAACTTTTCCGAATTAACCTTAATCTGACTCATGATGAGATCGTGGTTGCGGTTCAACAACAATCGTAAGAAAAGTAAGTTTTTCTTACGATTTTTATTGCACTCATCGTTTGAGAGGTAGAAAACAAATTTCCATAGCGGCGTAAATAGTCGACATTCGATTTCTTGAGACTTTATTTTATCGAGATATCTACTTTTTAGATAGTCTTCGATGACATCTTTTTTAATAAGATATCTTCTTTGTCTATCCATATCCTTAAGAATTTCTACCAATAATTCTTTTTCTAAAAAGGGGGGAATTGTTAATATTTCTGCAAGTATATTGACAATGTGCGCTTCAACAGCTGTCCTATTAGGTCGAAATAGTTCTATTGAATTCTTCAGTACAGGATGAGCACATAGATGTCTTTCTTTTTGTAAATTGTCAAGATGTGTATAAGAAGATGAAGTTAAAATTCTCTTGTTTTTAAGCAGTTCGTCACGAAGAATATTTTCCCAATCGGGTGATTTGGGATTGGAAGTCTGGGTCGTCTCTATTTTTTCAAGGATTTCAATAGCTACTTTATCATTATAGATATCTTTTAACCTATGCAATTTGAAGACAAGATCACATATTGCAACAGAATATAGCATGACTACAGCAGATCTATAGTTGCCAGAATAAAAACAGCTTAAGACCTCATCGAAGTACTCCTTTGATTTGCTGTCTTGAATCCGAGGGTATAGGATATCTATGGAATAAGTCGTAATCATACGTTGATAGATGAATTATATCTAAATACAGTTTCTTATTTAGACTTATAAACCTAAATAGCATATCGGACTATACCTTGGACTTGTTCTAACCGATGATCGTTTTTTGAAAACCTATCGCTTCCATCATCATTATAACGTTTTGTCTTTAATCGATTGTCTTCTTTAATGGAAACCAATTCCCTAATTATATAACTATGTTTGTCTTCAATATAGAGTAGCATTATGTCCCTCGGGTGAAGGTTACAATTTAAACTTTTAGTATTATTATCCCATTTCTCAACCAACCATTCCTCACCATTTAATATTTCTCTTGGCTTCATGCAATTTCCATTGATTCGAATTCTTATAAAATCTTTGGTATTTATGTATCTCCCATTCGGTAATCTTACTGATTTTGAATGAGCTTGAGCTATAGGTAAAGAACACTCATCGGACGCATCGCCAGCTTTCACTCCTATAATAACATCTTTTTTCTTATAGGAATTGCTTGCCAAGCCATATAAGGTACAGATGGCAAGGAAAATCATACCTATGATTAATGTCTGAGACATACTATTTGGGCTCCTTTCTTACTTTTGTCGAATCCCAGAGGGAATGACACTTTAAAATATATACTATTCCTATAAAACAACAATAAATAATGAAAGATAGTTTTTCATACGATATTGGATATTTATACTCTCTCAACTGATTGTCCACATTTGACCTACAATGTGCCATTAATGCTATACATAAGATAAGTCCTAAGTATGGAATATAATATCGAAAGCCTTGAAGTTCCTTATTTACCGCATGATTATCAAATAGCAACATTATAATTATACCTGCATTTACAAACAAAGCTATGTATTCACTTTGGGATGTGTAAAACAGTTTGTAAAAGTTTCCAGAAACCTTTACTGCTTCAACTATAAGAATAGTATAAGTAAAAAACAATATAAAGAGTAACCAAACTAAAGCCAATACTATTGGTTTTTGATTTGAACTAAAAAAACTTACAATTTTTAGAAACCAATTTATCACTGTATGGTAAGTAAAAGCTACAAGTTCATATCGTTTTGGGCAATTTTCTTTTACCCATGATTTTATTTTCGTCCATTTGATCATGGTTGTAATAACTCATTGACAACTTTATTGATGACAATTGTGTCTTTGTAAATTACCTGAGACTGTCCAGAGGTCGGTAAGCGTCAAAAAAAGACGTATAAGTTAGGGGAAACTGCCTTTTGGGCAGTTTCTCATAAATTTTATTAAAACTTGTACCTGTACAATGTCGTATTGCCGTAGGACGTAAGTTAGCGGGACCCAATGATTTTGGATTCCTTAAGATTTTATGTTAATAAAATCTTTGATTTTTAACTTAATCTAGAGTGCAATAAACCCCGGAAGCAGGGACTCGTAGTCAGTGCGTCGCTTGACAAGACGATGGAAAAAAGTCCTTCAGGTATCCCAGCTTCGTGACTTCCCTTGCTTGTCACGTGGCAAGATGTTATGAAAGATTGCGAATCAGATCCTTCAGGTCTGAGATTGTCTGGAGGAGATCCTGACGTTCCTTGTTCCACTGGCGTTCCTTGGCCAGCCAGGAGTCAAGATCAAGCCTCACCTGGTTCTGGGAGGCTATCAGGGTGTCAACCTTCCCTGACAGTGATGCGATCCGGAGGTCTTTCTCAGCGGACAGCCTCTCCTTCTCGGCAAGCATGGCGTTGAGTTCCCGCTGCTGTTCAAACAGCTCCAGTATGACATCTTTAAGCTCGGATCTGTCCATCATCCCTTGTCTAATGATAAATGATTAATTAAGAATGATGAGGTTGAATTTATCATCGTTTTTACCGACTAAATACTTGGTTCTTGACTCTTAACTCTTGACCCTTTGAAGCAAAGCTTCATCATGTTCCGCGAAGTTTGTCGTTTCCCCTATTCCATCAAATACGTCATTTTTGGACGCTTACATACTTTTGCTAATATCAGCCGAATATGTCTGAGTGTGAGCCGGTATTGATTAGCAATAGTGTCAATTCTGTGTCGTTCTGCTCCCATAGAAGAAGCCAATCAGGACCAATATGGCATTCCCAGCAGTTGTCGAACTTAGAACTGAGTTTGTGCGGTTTGTATTTTTGAGGGAGTGTGCCAGATTTTCTAAGTTCATCTACCACCTCATCAAACAGCTCAAGTTTTAAACCTCGTTTAAGACAGCGCTTAAGGGCTTTCTTGAAACCAGTGGTGTAGGCTACGACATACATCAGTTTAGGAGACTTGCCATAAGTTCTTCAGTCGTATGGAAAGGTCCTACGACTTGACCGTTACGTGCTTCTTCCAAGGCATCGTAGATTGAATAACTTTCGTTTTGGGGCCGGATGGATGCTCCGTCAAAGGCCTTGAGCAGTTTTTTGATTATATTATAGTCTTCTTGTGATTGAAGAACGAGAGTATATTCCATAATTAATTGTTTTTCCTATTCAAACGCAAAGATAAGCATTTTTGTTGATATGTGCAACTATCACCAGCCGCAACAATGAACATCAGACAGTTTACGCCTTTATTACTTAAATTCGGATAGATATGACCTTACTTGATTTTCTAATAAGGGAATTTCAGTTTCTGATATTTCTTTTACAATTTCTGGACTAATATGGTAATAGCCGTGCACAAGAAGATGCCTCATTCTGACTATGTCATTCCAAGCGGTCGCTGTATGGCTTGACTTAAACTCGGGGGATAACATATAGGCTGCTTCTCCAATGATTTCAAGATTCTTTACCAATCCGAAGAATTCTATTGATTTGGGATGGAGCAAAGGAATTTCATTATCGGGGAAGTAGGATCTTATCCTATCGCAAGCCTCCAATATATGGAGCAGGCGCAGGTGATCTCTAAGCGGTTCTCTCATAGATAAGGACTTTGTCTTGATTCACGTATGGGAGGACATATGGATCTAATGTGGAGAGTTCCACAAGGTCTATCTTCCGATTGGAGAGGGTCTCAAGGTCGTTGATGTAATGAAAATACTTTAAACCTATCTTGACACCTTCCGTGAACTGCACCAGGATATCCAAATCACTATTATCTGTTTCTTCACCCCGTGCAAACGAACCGAAGATCCATGCTTTGTCAACAGGCATAGATGAAAGATACCTCTGGATGTCACTTAAAAGAGAAGTCTTCATGTCGGGAAGAATCTGTATAGGGTGTATATGATAAGGTGTCACTCTCTTGTTGAGATAACAATAATTTTTAGTTGTTTGTTTTGAGTAAGGGGGCTCTTCACTCGTGTACGAAGCACCTTGGTTCTTGACTCTTGGTTCTTGACTCTTAAAGATGACCCTTGCGCAAAGGCGCATTTCCCCCCTTCGCCAAAAGCGCTACCGTTTGATGCAGTGGAAAAGGAGAGTATTTGAGGGTCCGGGTGTGCATTGGACTATATGATTATCATCTCGTCTTGCAACTCGGCTATAGCCATGGCCATCTTTTTTGAATTGCATTTCCTTCATGCGTTTGTTCAGTTCTTCCGATGCTTCTGTGGTCTTGACTATGACTACGGGGTGGTTGTCCAAGGCCTTGGGGTCCTGGAAGGAGTATCTTATCTCATAGCCGTTAGGAGACTTCATGACTTTGAAACCGTCCTCGGTTGAGTGAAACTTGTAGCCGTAATAGTCGAATTCACGTTGCACCTTGACGCTGTCGACTTTCTCAACGATCGCAGCTGCCAAGTTGACAGGGTTGGCATTGATCGTCTTTACGGCTCCGGCAGGAAATGCCTGAAGAATGAAAAATGATAAGATATAAATGATGAATTGCTTTTTCATTAGTTTATAACTTAAGTTTCGTAAGCTCAATTTTTCTTAAGTTCCAATTCTTTAGCGCAGGGAACTGCGCTAATCCTCTGCGTACT
>CAYNEZ010000078.1:0-14060 GCA_964396365.1 uncultured Sangeribacter sp.
GCAGTAGCAGATGCATCCTTAAGTACAGAGATAGACTCAACAGAGTTGATATCGACTGTACTCATGGGGCGTTCGATACCATCGACAAGGATAAGAGGATCAGAACCGTTCCAAGAAGTCTGGCCACGGATCACGATCTGAGGATCTTCCTCACCTGGCTTACCGGTTGAAGACATTGTAGTCACACCAGGAAGGTTACCGGTCAAGGCTGCACCGACACTTGATACACCACCGGCCTTTGCAAGAGTGGCACCCGAAGTCTGCGCAATTGCACCGACCACAGAAGCCTTCTTCTGCTGACCATAACCAACGACAACGACTTCATCAAGAGAAGTGTCTCCAGATTTCAGCACCACGTTGATCACAGTACGGCCATTGACCTTAATGACTTGCTGATCCATGCCGACATAAGAGAACCTGAGTTCATTTTTCTTGATGTCAGGCACATTGAGTGAATAGTTGCCGTCGATATCCGTGGCCGTGCCACCGGGAATGCCGACAACCATTACTGTCGCACCGATAAGGGGCTCGCCCGTCTCATCGGTCACATTACCCTTGACTATTTCTGCATAGGATCCTAAAGTGCCCGATGCAAGCATAATCATGAGTAACGCAATGTAATGAAATTGTTTCTTTACATTTTTCATTGCTATTAAATATTAAAGTATAATGGAAAGTATAGTTTTCAGTTTTCAGTTTTCAGTTTTTAGTTTTTAGAGGCCAGATTAGTCGAGGGATTCGGCGTTGGAGGCATAGAGCCCGACAACTGTTCCTGTGAAGCCACCTGCCTCGGCCGTAGAAGTGAACCCTGCATCCACATCGTCGGCAAGCAACTCCCATTTTTTCCCGCCATCCGTAGAATAATGGAAACCGTATTTCAATCCTTTTCCCATTATCTTGAAATCAACTTCCTGCAAAGCTGAATCAACGGGGATCTCGGCAATGGTGTGGCATCCATCCTCTGCAATCTTCCTCACCTCTATCTTGTGTGCATCCCCTCTTTTGGTGCGGGCGAGCAGATATTGATGAGTCTCATCCTTCAGGAGAAGCATCCCGGCGAGCTGTGAGTCGTTTTCGGGAATGAAGGTCATATGAGTGCATGCGCAGAAATTGTGGTGGTTTAGACGCCGACAAACATATGGGAGAACAGCCTTTTCACTTGATTTTACATCTGCACATTTGACTGTAAGGTGTCCGGGATTCTGTGTAAGTGAATAATACTCTGCTGCCGGACCGCGAAGGGTCATCCATTCATTGTCAAGAGTCGAATCATTGAATTCATCTTTACGGCTATAATTTCCAAAAGTAAGTTTCTCGCCTCTCTTCACGCCTGCTTTGCTTCCCAACAGAGGCACCACCTCATCATTTTCCACAAAACGCGGCCATCCATCAGATGTCCATTTTACGGGAAGGAGGAAAGTCTCGCGGCCAAGGTTTTCCTTATCTCCATCCACCGGACGACAAGCGAGAAATACACCCCACCAATCGCCTTCAGGGGTCTTCACCATGTCTGCATGGCCAGCGCATGTGATCGGATTTTCTCTGGAAGGATCAAGAGTCCGTTGGGTAAGAATTGGATTGGCATCCCAGGGAGTGAACGGTCCGAAAGGAGTTGGACCCTTATAAATGACTTCGCTGTGCCATGTGCTTGTGCCACCCTCAGCAGTCATCAAATAATAATTGTCGCCCTCCTTATATATATGCGGGCCTTCACACCAGATAGGTTTTTCTTCAGGACGGCATCCCTTGTTGACGACAATACGACGCTCACCGATACACTTGTCGGTAGCAGTATCAAACTCTACTACACGTACAGTGCGGTGTCCGTCATATTCCGGTTTTCCGTCGGGAGCATCATCATTGTTGACGATGTAGGCCTTACCATCTTCATCGAAGAAGAACGCCGGGTCGATACCTGCCACTTCAGGAAGCATAATAGGATCGCTCCACTCCCCGTAGGGATCCTTAGTCTTGACGAAGAAGTTGCCGGCACCTACATTAGTTGTCACCATGTAGTAGGTCTCATTGGCAGGATTGTATGCGATGTCAGGAGCAAATATACCCCCACTCACATGCTGCTTCTCCATATTGACAAGCTGCGACTCGCGAGTCAGCACATGCCCTACCTGCTCCCAGTTGACGAGGTCGCGACTATGGAAAATAGGCACACCCGGGAAGAAGGTGAATGTGGATGTCACGAGGAAATAGTCGCCTTTGCCATTCGTACAGAGCGAAGGATCAGAATACCATCCGGCAAGCACAGGATTGTAGTATGAGCTTTCATCAGGAAGAGGATTGGCCTTGTAGAAATTGTCGTCGCCTTCATAGCTGAATGAGTCGAAGATCGCCACCGAACTCTGCGGAGCGATCCCGGCCTTCTTCGAGGAACATCCCGGAAGGAGGGCCAAACAGCCTAAGGCGATTGCGATGTGGGTCAGTTTCTTCATTTTGTTGTTTTGTTGTTATCGAATGCAAAATTAATCAATTCTCCAAATCTTACGCGCGACCCGGTTTTCATAACCGTCACTATTTGTAACTTTTCGAACGAAATACGTCTCAAATAGATTAGAATTCGTAACATATTTTTATATACTATTAATACACAATATTTTAAAAATATGACAAATTTTCACCCTATTTCTGAGCTTTAAACAGCCTATATATAATGTATGAGACCGGGAAATATGATGACATAAAGGTCTCATACGATGATTCGAGTATGCGGGAAAATGAATGTGGCTGGTATGCATCACGCACCCCAGCCAACAAACTTTACCTAATAACTAAACCTATAATCAATCTTTACTAAATATCGTCATTTGCAAGGTAGCGGTCAAGCCTCAACCTAAATAATAATTAACCTATTTTTTCGATCAATCATCTTCGTCTTTTACGATTGCAAAATTACTAAAAATCCACATAACCCTCATACGTCTATGTAACACATATATTCCTGAATGATTACTACACATTCAAAAATGCATCGGATGGATAAAAAATTGTAACTTCCGACCTATAAGGCCGGAAGTTACAATAAAAAATGGCATGAAATTATCAGTTGATAGAGACATCCGGGTCACCTCCTGCAAGGCATTTTGCGCGGTATTCGGAGGGCGAAAAACCGGTATATCGCTTAAAATGCGATGAAAAATGAGGCTGCGAAGTGAAACCGATCTTATAAGCCACCTGTGTGACTTCAATATCAGGACGGCGCAACAGTTCGCAAGCTCTTTTCAAGCGAATATTTCGGATATAATCACTCGGAGTCATTCCGATAATATCTTTCATCTTGCGATGAAGGTGAGCGCGGCTCACGCCAACCTCTGCAGAGAGTTTCTCAACATTGAAGGTAGGATCATCAATATTAGCATTGATTTCCTTCATGATGCGATCCATAAGCACCTCGTCGTTGCCCTTAATGTCGGGAGAATCGATTTTGCCTTCCGTGTCTTGAGCTCCAGAGAATTTTCCCCTTAACCTCTGACGGTTTTCTATCAGAGTGTCCACAAGAGCCTCAAGCTCATCAGAATTAAAGGGTTTTCCAAGATACCCGTCGGCACCTTTATCCCATCCTGCCATTCTGTCGGAGAGAGCTGTCTTTGAGCTAAGGAGCACCACGGGAATATGATTTGTATCACTGTTAGTCTTCAAACGCTTAAGCAATGTAAGACCATCCATTTCAGGCATAACCACATCACTGACCACTATGTCAGGATGCCAATCCCCTATCACTTTCAGAGCCTCCTTGCCATCCGCTGCATCTCTCACCTTATAATATTTGCTAAGGACAGAAGATATGTATCTACGCAATTCCACATCGTCATCAACCACCAAAATCTTTCCACCAGCAGTCAAAGGCTTTTGTCTTGCGGGCAATTCTCCTACCGATGAAGTTCCTGTCAACAACAAATGACGTGCAGTCTCGCATGATTCTGTCAAGCCTTCCAAAAGTTCACCATCTGCATATGAAGACTTATCCAAAGGAATTATAACAGTGAATACACTTCCTTTAACGCCATCTTCGCGGTTGTCTGCGCTAATCTTACCATGATGAAGCTCCACAAGCCTGCGGCAAAGATCAAGACCGATACCAAACCCCATTGTGGCCGGAGCATGACTCTCACTCATCCTATAGAAAGGCTCAAACAGCATCGACTTTGTCTTCGGATCAAGTCCTATTCCTGTATCGATGACAGAAACTTTTAGACAATGTCCCAGTTTTTCCTCATCAGACACATCCACCGACACATCAATAGTCCCCCCTTCAGGAGTGTACTTGATAGCATTGGATATAAGGTTGACCAATATCTTATCGAAATTGTCGCGGTCAAGCCAAACTTCCCCCGGATTGCTAATATCTGTAAAGGTGAGAGACTGCTTCTTGTCGGCAGCCTGCGGCTCAAACAAATCAACCAGTTCCCTAATGAAAGAGACGACATCTGTCTTCCTGCAGCTTAGAGGCATTTTGCCCTTATCAAGTTTACGGATATCGAGCAGCTGATTCATAAGGCTCATTACACGCTGCACATTACGATGCATCACATTGAGCTTGGCATGCACATCAGGATCATGCTGCTCCTTCATCAATGACTCAAGAGGACTCATTATGAGGGTCATCGGAGAGCGGATATCATGAGAAACATCCATGAAGAACTTGATTTTGTCTTCGTTGATCTTCTCTGTACGGCGTTTCTTCATGACCATATATCCCAAAACAATCAGAGAGAGCAAAAGAACAAGATAGATCAACTTTGCCAGTCCGGTCCAATACCACGGAAGAGAGACATTGATACTGACAGACATAGAAGGAGAGACAACGTTGTTTTCAACCGCACATATCTCAAGATCATATTTCCCGGGGTCAAGATAGGGAAGATAAAGCATATTATCCCCGGGAGCTGTCTCAATCCAATCATCTTTCTTATTAAATCTCCATTTGTAGCGGACATTTGAGGCATCCCGGAAATCCATAGTAGATACACGCAAAGTTAATGCATTATCCCTGTACGGAAGATTAAGGGCCTCAGGAGCCATTGGACTTCCTGAAATAACAGGACGTCGGCCGTTTTTCATATTAGGCAAAAGCCGCTTTCCATTAAGATAAATCGCCGAAATCTTCACCTCATGATCAAATCCGGGAGCAGAAACAGAGTCGGGCATGAAAGCCGTGATTCCAAGATCGCTGCCAAGATATATTCCTTTTCTGGATGGACAATACTGTATGTGATTGAAGGAAGTCTCCACAAGACCATTACCACCATAATAAGATAAGATCTTGGAATTGTCAGGAGTCACATATGAGAGTCCACGCATTGTCCCAATCCATTTTCCACCATTGTTATCGCGAGAAATAGCACGAATATCATTATCACTCAATCCATCCGCTGTGGTATATTTTTTTAGCACTCCCTTTTCTGGATCAAAATGAATAAGGCCATGACTCGTGCCTACCCATACAGAATTGTCAGTCATACAAGGGACCACCTCAAATGTGGCACCACTCAGGAACGGATCCTGATCAATCTCAAGCAACTTATCTGCCTTTAGATCATAGCAAGCAATACCACTGTAAAGTCCGATCCAGACTTTGCCATCAGGAGTACGGTTAAGGCTGTTGATATATGGATTTGTCAGCTGATTTCCATCCGGATCATAAGGAATCCACTTCTTGTCGCCAGTCTTAATGTCGTAGCGCATCAATCCAAGGCCATTAACCCCTATAAAAAGCTCACCATCATTACCGGGAGCAGTAACAATCCGCGGGTATTTTCCGGGGATGTCAAGAAACCTCCTTACCGCACCGGAAGGAATAGATATTTCCCAAATACCATTGTCTGCCACGCTTATCAGGGCCTTGTCGCCATCAATCAGCTGGATGTCGGTAATATTATCAGCTCCCGGGATGGAGGAAGACATCAACACCTTGCCACCTGATCCATACAATACAATACGTCCTTTGTCGAGTGCTACCAGAGAATGTCCGTTCCATTCAGTCAAGGCTCCGGACCCTCCTCCAAAATCAGGGAACGAGTCGGAATATTTTCTATACCTGAACGGGATATGACGCCCCGGCATCAGGACTATACCTTTATAATTGCATCCAAGCCACAGATTTCCATCAGGTGAAGTATAGACCGATCCTATCTTGGCATTATCGAGATTCAGGAAAGCACAATATAAATCCATGCTTTTTTTCACAGAATCAGATTTTGTCGCGACTTCCCACAAGCCCTCCCCTGATGTAGCAATGTAGACACGACCATCAAATGAGTTTGAAAGATTGTTAATAAACAACTTTCCATCAAGATTCAAATGAGAAAGATTTCCAGAACGGCTGTCAATACGGTATACATCATTCAGAGTGCTGACAAGCACATTATCATCTTCTTCCACAGCGAGAGCCCCTATATATGATCCATCAGAAACCTTTATGGAAGAAATTTGACCGTTTGGTGCCATACAATATACGGAACCATCGTGCGAACCAAAATATATTTTTCCATTACGGCAACACGCAATAGAATTATATGTCTTCTGAATTTGTCCGGCAGAATACATCACAGCCACCGGAGATCCGGAAGAATCGTCGACAATATACAAACCGATACCCGACGCCACGAATGTCACTGTACCGTCTTCCTGCTCCGACAATCCGATTATATACCCGAAAAGACCTTGCGAAGGAAGCGGTATGACAGTGAAAGAGTCACTTTCAGGAAGATAAAGGTTAAGGCCATTGGCTGTAGCTACCCATACTCGTCCCTTTGTGTCACACATCACATGAAGAATGCGGCTATCCGAAAGGGAGCCTTCCACTGCATCATCATGGCGATAAGTGTCGTAGCTGTTGCCGTCAAATCGAATGAGGCCGCGATTGGATCCGATCCAAAGGTATCCGTCTTTATCTTGACAAAAACCGGTGTAATCACTTGCCATCACAGCAGGATTATCAAAAAGCCGACCCGTACGAGTGATTGCTCCAAATGAATTGAGACACGGCAAAGTCAACAATAAGACAAATATTATTGATATGATAGAGTTTCTCATGAATTTATGTTACATACAACCTCTCCGAAGGAGGATTGATAGTTTCTGATGATGTTTACGTCTGCAAATATATATAAAATTGTCGAAATATCACACAAATCACATTAAAATTCGTAACATTTTACAAATTTTAATCTGTAAAATAGGAAAATTTGAGGGTAGCTTGACCTAAAATAAAGAGATTACGACACAAAAATACATAAAGTATCAGTTTTTTTTATAATTTTGCAGACAGGATGGGTTGAGCATACTGCAGGTTGCGTTTTGCGTAATGCATGCTACATTTTGGGGAGATTAATACAACTAAATTAAATATCATGAACCGCATCAAATCTATTGTCATCACAATCATTGGGAGTATTATACTTCTTGTGCCGTCTCGGATAACCGCCCTTGACCACCATGGGATCACAAGCGAAACCCATAAAGCTGGCTACTTTCCGCTAATCACTTCAGTTAACAGCACACCAACCCCTACTGCTATCATTATGTCGGGGAATGACTTGCCGGGAATTGCAATAGCGGCAGAAAATTTATGTGGGGATTTCAAAAAAGTATGCGGAACTGCTGCCAATTTGATTAAAACTGAAAAAATAACATCTGACAACGGCATGCCGACCAACGCAATCATTGCAGGCTCGGCGGAAAGCACTCTTATAAAGGATCTTTTCAAGAATAAGAAGCTTAACGAAAAAGATTTGAAGGGGAAATATGAAAAATATATAATGACAACTGTCGAAAATCCATTTCCCGGTATCGACAAAGCTCTGGTCATCGCAGGAAGCGACAGGCGAGGTACTATATACGGCATTTATGAGTTATCGGAGCAAATAGGAGTATCACCATGGTATGACTGGGCCGATGTGGCACCAATAAAGCGCTCCGAACTATATATAGCCGACGGAAACTACACAGCAGGAGAGCCGGCCGTTAAATATAGAGGCATATTCCTTAACGATGAAGCACCGTGCCTTACAGGATGGGTCAAAAATACATATGGAACAGACTATGGCGACCATCGGTTTTATGCGCGTGTCTTTGAACTCTTGCTGAGACTAAGAGGCAACTTTATGTGGCCCGCAATGTGGGGATGGGCATTCTATGCCGATGACCCTGAAAATATTCACACTGCAGACGAAATGGGCATAATAATGGGTACATCCCACCACGAGCCAATGGCCCGCAACCATCAAGAGTGGGCACGTCACCGCAATGAGTATGGAGCATGGAACTATGCAACTAACCAATCCACAATCGACGAGTTCTTCTATGAAGGCATCAAAAGGATGAAAGACACAGAAGATGTTGTCACTATCGGCATGCGTGGAGATGGCGACGAAGCCATGAGTGCAGAAGCCGATGTCGCGCTCCTAAAAAAAGTAATTGACAATCAACGAAAGATAATTTCCAAAGAGACAGGCAAGAAGGCAAAGGAAATCCCTCAAGTATGGGCCTTATATAAAGAGGTGCTTGACTATTACGATGCAGGTCTCCGCGCTCCTGATGATGTGATATATCTTCTCTGCGACGACAACTGGGGAAATGTACGTCGCCTTCCAAATGCTGAAGAGCGCAAGCATCCGGGCGGATGGGGAATGTATTACCACGTTGATTACGTAGGAGCTCCGCGCAATAGCAAACTATTGAACTGCACACCAATACAGAATATGTGGGAACAACTTGAACTTACATATGATTATGGAGTTGATAAGCTTTGGATTTTAAATGTAGGGGATCTTAAGCCAATGGAATATCCCATAACTCTTTTCCTTGATATGGCATGGAATCCGAAGGAATTCACAGCTGAAAATCTTCTCGGGCACACACTCCAATTTTTTGAACAGCAACTTGGACCAGACCAAGCTAAAGAAGCCACAAGAATCTTCAATCTTCTTTGCAAATATAATGGGCGCGTGACTCCGGAAATGCTCGACCGCAACACCTACAACCTTCATTCAGGAGAATGGAAGCAAGTGGCTGACGAATACATGCGCCTTGAGGCTGAGGCTCTACGCCAATACCTTACACTCAAGCCGGAGCAACGCGATGCATATAATGAATTGATACTTTTCCCTTTGCAATTGATGAGCAACCTCTACCAGATGTATTACGCTCAGGCAATGAACCACTCCGCTTACGAGAAAGGGCTTCCGGAAGCAAATGAATGGGCAGCCGAAGTGAAGAGATGCTTCGAGCGTGATGCTGAGCTGATGAAAAGCTACAACAAGGATATCGCAGGCGGCAAATGGGATGGAATGATGACCCAAAAACATATTGGCTACACAAGTTGGAACGATGCATTCCCTGCTGAGATCCTGCCGGAAACCTTTACATTGGACTCTCCGATAGCAACAGCCGGTGGATATACCTTCATGCCTACTGATAATGCCATTGTAATTGAAGCAGAGCACTTTAATAAAGCAATTGATGCCAAAAGCGGAGCAAAGTGGGAGGTTCTCCCCTATGTAGGAAGGACTCTCAGTGGAGTTGCCGTGCGTCCGTATACAGAAAGTCCTGAAGGAGCATCACTAAAATATGCAGTCACAATTCCCGAGGGAACAGACAGTGTCACGGTACATGTCGTAACCAAATCAACTCTTGCTTTCGAACGCAAGGAAGGTCACAGATATACGGTAGGATTCGAAGGAGGAGAACCGATTGAAATAAACTTCAATGCCAACCTCAACGAGAATCCGGAAAATATTTACAGCGTCTTTTATCCAACGGTAGCACAAAGAGCTGTGGAAAAGAAGATCCCGCTGAAAATCAACAAGAATGGAGAGACAATGCTTGAGTTATCGCCTCTTGATCCCGGCATCGTCTTCGAGAAAGTTATCATTGACTTAGGAGGCTACACTCCATCCTACCTCTTTGGAAAAGAAAGTGACTATCAACGATTAAAGACTAAAGATTAATGATTCACGATCACTCCATGGATATAATACCGCATTGGAGTGATCGTGAATTGTCAGATATTCGTAGTTTCAATAGCGATCTCTGGTAGTGATGGTGTCTTTCCAGATGTGGTCTTTCGGGAAAGGCTGTCCACCCCAGGCTTTCTGGTTAGTCCAAGGCTGTGGAGCGTCGCTCCAGAAAGGATGCGTTGCGGGAAGGCCGAGAGGAAGAAGCGATAGGGAGGTCATATACAATGAGCCATTGTTGGTGTACCAGTCAGCGATATTGGGTTGGCGCCCAGCAAACCCGATAGTCAGATAACCACCTTCATTGAAGTTTTCCTTTCCGTCATACATATTATGCATGACTTTGGTAAGTGCCGAACGAACCTGACCATTGCTAAGACCTTCAGGAAGTTTTTCATAGAGTGCCATCAGAGCAAGTGGCTGCATGGTAGCCATACGATATGGAATTGAACGTCCGAATACGGGGAAAGTTCCTTCAGGAGAAATGAAGCGTTCAAGCACAATACTATATTTCTGAGCACGCTTAAGGGCGCGTTCGTAATATTTGCCATAATCAATGCGATTCCACTTTCCGGCATCTTGCATCGCTTTAAGTGTCTCAAGATACATAGGATGGAACACATAGCTGCTGTAGTAGTCGAAAGCAAAATCCGGGCCATCGGCATACCAACCATCTCCTGCATACCACTCCTCTACTTTACGAACGGCAGAGTTTACCCTATATTCATCGCAGTCAGCTCCTGATTTCGCAAGGAAACTCTCGATGAGAGCTGAGAAGAGAAGCCAATTGGTATATGGGGGATCTATTTTACGTATACCAGTGAAATTCTTTATGTAGCGGTCTTTTGTAGTCTGGTCGAGGGGCTCCCAAAGCGCATCGTAGGCGCGTAGGAAAGACTCTGCGATATAAGCAGCATCCACCATCACCTGTCCTTCCCCACCCCATAATAGACAGTCAGGACTGTTGGGATCCACAGCATTTGCATAACTCTTCAGAGCCCATTCACGGAGCTGCTTACGCATCTTTCCTTCCTCTGTGTCGTCGTCAGGAAGAGCAAGCCATGGAGCAATACCTGCCATAAGGCGTCCAAAAGCCTCCATATAGGTCACCTTCTTATTGCGACCATCCCAATTGGGACTTACCTCAACGATCATATCCTTCTGCAACTCACCTTTTGCCATCTTGCTCAAAATGGGAGCTGCCATGTCGTAAGCCATCTTAGCCCAGTAGGCACGATCTTCGTTGGATTCCTTTTCAAGCATTCTCACATATTCGCTTGCTGCCAAAAGGAAAGCACCGGTGCCAAAATTGCTGGTAGAGTTTCGGTCGACTACCTGACCCGGAATAGCTTTCTCTCCTATAGGCTGCACATAACCAATAGAGCCATCTTTCTGAAGGGCAGTCTTCGACAGATAATTCCATCCTTTTTTTGCAGCATCAAGATATTTCGGATCGGTGAGATATCCATTATTGATACCCCATAGGAGTCCATAGGTAAAGAACGCAGTGCCACTGGTTTCAGGACCGGGAGCATGCTCCTCGTCATACATAGATCTACTCCAATAGCCGTCAGACTGCTGGCAAGCTACCACAGCCTCTGCCATCCCTTTATATTTATCCTCGAAAAACTTACGGTGTTCCCAATCGGCGGGAACATCTTTCAGCACTTTTGCGAGTCCGGCAAGTACCCATCCATCGCCACGCGCCCAGAAATCCTTTTTGCCATTAGTGCTCGTATGCTTGGGATATACATATTTTGCATCGCGATAGTAGAGATTCTCCTCCGGATCATACATAATGCTGTCGCTTACCTGAATGTATTCATATAGTTTGTCGAGATACTTCTTGTTGCCTGTGATCTTGTGGAGTTTGGTCATGACAGGCATCACCATATAAAGGCCGTCTGCCCACCACCAATAATCTTTGTGAGGAGTGGACATCTGATATTCCATAACTTCCTTTGCGCGACGGATACGTTTGTCGTCGGGAAGCATATTATAAAGGTCGGCATAGGTCTGGAAGCACACCTGCCAGTCGCCGAAGAGGACATAATCGTCACCCTCGCCATACTTATTATATTTCCACTGGGAGCGATCGGTGCCTTTTGCTCCTTTCCAGTCGTTATACTCTGCCCATTTCTCTGAATATTCCTTCCAATCAGGATTGCCAGTAAGGAAATATGCCTCCATATTGCCGGTATGATAGGCGGCGTTGTCCCAAAAAGCGTTAGTCTCAGGCGAATGAGACGATTGCCAGTGATTATTGACCTTCGTTATTATATCACGAACGGCCTTAGACTCTTTGGTGACAGCAGCAGAAGCAGGAAGAATGCTTACAACCGCCATTGACACCACCAATAGCAATGATTTGAGTTTCATGATAGTCATTGGTTATATTTGTATTGTTAATGTTCCAACTATTGAAGTTGTTTCGACTTATTTACGAATACAAAATTAACTAAAAATTATGAAAATACAGATTCTTTTTATTAATCTTCCGCCATCTTTCCGGCATATTTCCCTTCATTCATCAGTCACGATGCCCGCATCGCTCCTTCTTCATGAAGAAAAATCTGCTCGGAAACCTGACGAAATCTTAATAAAAAAATAAGTCGAAACAACTTCTGCTTATGCAAAATTACTAAATTTTTCGGAAATGGGGGTAAAATTTATCAATTAACTTAAAAAACACAAATAATGGACTTATAATTAAAAAGCTCTATGCCATACTCTCATTTTTTTTTATTAATTTTGCATAGTATTTTCGATTTCAAAAACTAATAACAATAACAACCATGAACAACAACAATCAAGGCAGCAAAGCCTACCTCTTCGGGATCGTGCTCGTAGCGGTACTTGGCGGACTGCTCTTCGGATATGACACTGCGGTAATATCCGGAGCAGAAAAAGGACTTCAGGCCTTCTTTCTCGGCGCAAAAGACTTCGTCTACACAGACACCATCCACGGCATCACATCCTCAAGTGCTCTATTGGGGTGTATCATCGGCTCGGCTATCTCCGGACTGATCGCCACCCGGCTTGGACGTAAGATGGCACTCTTCGTAGCAGGCGTATTCTTCTTCATTTCAGCACTTGGATCTTATTATCCGGAATTCCTTATCCATGAGTATGGCAAGCCTTGCTTCCACCTTCTCATTACTTTCAACGTCTACCGTATTATCGGAGGTATTGGCGTAGGACTGGCATCTGCCATCTGCCCAATGTATATCGCGGAGGTTGCTCCTTCTAATATGCGTGGTACACTTGTTTCCTGGAACCAGTTTGCAATCATCTTCGGTCAGCTTGTAGTATATTTCGTCAATTTTCTTATTCTCGGCGAGCATACACAACCTATCATTGAAAAAATCGGAGAAACTGTATATCAAGTACATTCAAGTTCTGACATTTGGACCATCCAAACCGGCTGGCGCTATATGTTTGGTTCTGAAGCATATGTAGCAGGTATTTTCACATTCCTCGTATGTCTCGTACCAGAATCACCCCGTTATCTTGCTATGGTCGGGAAAGACGCTCAAGCGCTCAAGGTGCTTACCAAGATCAACGGAAGCGCCAAAGCACAGGAAATCCTTCAGAATATCAAGGAGACAGTCACCGTGCAGAGCGAGAAACTATTCTCTTTTGGTATTATGGTAGTCTTCATCGGTGTAATGCTTTCCGTATTCCAGCAGGCAGTTGGTATCAACGCAGTGCTGTACTATGCTCCACGAATATTCGAATCTATGAATATGGGCAACCCGATGGTGCAGACAGTAATCATGGGTATCGTCAACATTGCATTTACCCTCGTGGCTGTATTCACCGTTGAGAAACTTGGCCGTAAGCCCCTTCTCATCTGGGGATCAATAGGCATGGCAATAGGTGCACTTGGCGTGGCTCTTGCCAACCTCATAGAGCTTCCAGCTCTCTTCCCGGTAGTTAGCATCATGGTCTACTCTGCATCCTTCATGTTCTCTTGGGGACCCATCTGCTGGGTACTTATCTCAGAAATCTTCCCGAATACCATCCGCTCACAAGCAGTGGCTATTGCAGTTGCATTCCAATGGATATTCAACTTCATCGTAAGCAGTACAT
>CAYNEZ010000079.1:0-14019 GCA_964396365.1 uncultured Sangeribacter sp.
TCAACACAGCAGATGCTCGTGACCGTCACAAACAGGAAATCTACAAGAGAATCGGCGAATGGACGGCCGACAAGACCAAATATGAGGTAACTGAGATCCTTTCTAAATATGGTGTACCTGTAGGTCCGGTATTGTCTACTAAGGAAATCATGACAGATGAAAGCCTCTATGATGGCAACACACTCGTGAAAATCAACCAGGGTGGTGAAATCGGTGAATTCGTGACAGTCGGTGTTCCATTCACTATGAGCAACTACCAGCCTACTTATGGACCTTGTCCTACACTTGGTGGCAACACTGAGGAAATTCTTGACTCGCTCGGTTACACTGCAGAGCAGCAGGCAGCGATGAAGGCAAACGGAACAACAGCTCCTATGCCCAAACCGGCAGCCGCTCCGGCAAAATAATTGAAATCACTTATTGATCAGGTCTTTAAGGGGATTCCTTAAGGACCTGAATCTTTAAAATTAACGATCAACGATCAATAATTAATTGTCATGATTTATCTGGATGAGACATGATGAATCAGGAAAATATAATACAAGACATTAAAACTAAACCACTATATAATCAAAAATCTAAATATTATGGAAAATACAGCAACAAAGCCGGCAGCTACTACTGCTCCTAAATTTCCTGAGCAAGTGACCGGTATGTATATATTGGCAGAAAGCTTAAAACGTCTTGGACTTATGGACGTCTATGGCCTTGTCGGCATCCCGGTCACAGAAGCAGCATATGCGATGCAGAAGATCGGCATGAACTATTATGGTTTCCGTTTTGAGCAGCAGGCAGGTATGGCAGCCGCTACTCATGGTTACCTTACAAAGCAACCTGGAGTTCTGCTTACAGTCTCTTCTCTTGGCTTTATGAATGGCTTGACAGCAACTGCCAATGCAACTGTTAACTGCTATCCAATGATACAGATCTCCGGCGCATCTGATCCTCAGATGGTAGATATGAATATGGGTACATACGAGCAGCTTGATCAGCTCAACACGGCTCGTCCTCTTGTGAAGGCAGCGTTCCGTTGCTCACATGCTAAGGATATTCCATCAGCAGTGGCACGTGCATACCGCGCAGCAGTCAGTGGCCGTCCCGGTGGCGTATATATTGATATGACTACTCCGGCACTTGGAGAAATCATGGACGCATCTGAAGCTGAAAAACTTTTCTATACTCCAGTTGACATCGCTTCTCCAGTAGCTCCTACACAGACAGCAGTAGACCGCGCTGTAGAAATCCTTACCTCTGCTAAGCGTCCTGCTATCCTTCTTGGTAAGGGTGCTGCTTATGCACAGGTGGATGATAAGATCAAGACTCTCATCGAGACTTACAAGATACCTTATCTTTCAATGTCAATGGCAAAAGGCCTTATGCCTGATAATGGCGAGCTGAGCGCATTGAGCTGCCGCTCCACTATTATGGAAAAGGCTGATGTAGTGATGGTGATCGGTGCACGTATCAACTGGATGCTTTCATTCGGCCGCGGCAAGTGGAATCCTGAGATGAAATTTATCCAGCTCGACGTAGAGCCTGAAGAAATCGACCGCAACGTTCCTATCGCAGCTCCTGTAGTAGGCGATATGGGTGAATCTCTCGATATGATTCTTGCTGCAATGAAGGGGAAGACAATGCAGGCCGACCCGCAGTGGCTCTCATCTTTGCAGGCAGAGTCAAAAGAAAAGAACGCCAAGTTTTCTACCCGCCTGAGCGACGCTTCCAAGCTTATGCCAATGAATCACTGGTCAGCACTGTCTGCAGTGAAACCTGTATTGGAGTCAAATCCTGATGTGATCCTTATCAATGAGGGTGCCAATACACTTGATGATACCCGTGACTCAGTTGATATGTTCTTGCCACGTCATCGTGTAGACTGTGCAACATGGTCGATCATGGGTATGGGCATGGGTTCAGCAATCGGCGCAGCAGTTGCCACCGGTAAGAAAGTGGTAGCTGTAGAAGGCGACTCAGCATTCGGCTTCTCAGGAATGGACTTTGCAACCATCTGCCGTTACAAGCTCCCAGTAACTGTAGTGATCTTCAATAATGGTGGTATCTACAATGGTATTGGTGTTAACCCTTCAGGTGGTGATGCCCCGGCTCCAACTACTCTTGATATCAATGCCAAGTATAACCTGATCGGTGAGGCATTCGGAGCCAACAATTATCGTGTTGACAATCCATCCGACCTCAAGAAGGCACTTGAAGAAGCAATTGCTTCAGGCAAACCTTGCTTGATCGATGTACAGCTTGCTGATAATGCCGGCAAGGAGAGTGGACATATTGGATATCTTAACCCAACTCCGCTGATTGATTACACTGTCTAAATAATTGAGAATTATAAATTGAGAATTAGATTCAGTTATCATTTAGAATTTTCAATTTGATTAATAAAAACAATATGAGTCGGCTGCCTTTAGGGGTAAATGCCCGAAAAGGTAGCCGATATTTTATTAAAATAATTATTATGAACCTTATAAATTAATTCTACTATGGATATATCGCACGTTATTCTATACGCCATTGTCCCGATTATCGTGGTGATGCTTGCAGGCTATATTGCCGGTAAGAAAGGGGCGTTCACTGGAGAAGACTCCAAGAAATTCAACAAAGTCGTGCTTGACTTCGCATTGCCAGCAGCCCTCTTTGTATCAATCGTTCAGGCATCCCGCGCGGATCTTGTGAAAGATATCAAGTTGACAATTGTGTCTACGATAGGTATCATGGCCTGTTTCATGATTGTATATTTTGTATTCAAATACTGTTTTAAGAAAAATACAGGTGCTGATGCAGCAGTTTCAGCCTTGATCAGTGGATCTCCGACAATCGGATTCCTTGGTTTTGCGGTGCTGGAGCCTATCTTCGGAACATCTCCATCCGTTGCCCTCGTGGTAGCAATTGTAGGTATCGTGGTAAACGCCATCGGTATTCCAGTAGGTCTTTCATTGATGAATGCATCCTTGGAGAAGCAGAATCCAGGATCAACAACGAAAAAGGAGAGTGCTTGGAAACCAGTGCTCCACGCTCTTGAGCAGCCTGTAGCCTGGGCTCCTATCTTGGCAGTGATTTGGGTAGTAGCCGGAATTCCTTGGCCTAAGGAACTGAGTCCTTCCTTCGATCTTATTGCAAAGGCAAATGCATCAATGGCAGTGTTCTCAGCAGGTATCACACTTTCAGCCATCAAGATCCAGATCAACTGGCAGGCTGTGCTTGGCTCCATCATGAAGATGATCATGATGCCGGCAGTAGTATTGATCCTCGGTCTCGTATTCAAGATGGATCCTCTCAACCTTAAGATGCTTGTAGTGGCAGCAGCGCTTCCACCAGCCTTCTCAGGAATCATCATTGCCGACGAATATAATACATACGTCGCCACCGGTACGTCATCCCTGACATTGTCAGTGATCCTCTTCATCGGGTTCTGTCCTCTTTGGATCTGGCTTACCAACCTGGCTATAGGAGCATTCTGATGACCAACGTCGAATGATCTGCCTCAAGATTATCTCGCATTTATCATATCATTAATTTTGCGAGCTACTTAGAAAAAATGATTTTTTACCCCAGGCTTATCAAGCCTGGGGTTTTTGCATTATTGTCGGGTAGCTGACCTGACGGTGCTTTTAAGGAAAAGCTTATTTTATGTTAAAACATCGTGGGAATGTCAAGTTTTTTTTGTAATTTTGTCGCGTATTATGCGACGATTTTTCTTAATACTGATAGCTTTGTCGTTTCTTGCGCTGATGTTGGCTCAACCGGCTGGCAGAAACAATGCGGGAAGCGCACGTATGTCCCTGTCGGATCGTGCCGGCGGGGATGAGCCGCAGTTGCCCGAAATCATCGCTTCAAATCTTCCGGAAGGTGATACCTTGATAGGTATAAGGCCAATGACTGAGAGGGAGTTGCAAGAACTGAAAGATAGTGTTTCAGCCGACAGCATAGCGCACAGTAGGGAATTGACTGACAGCCTTGATCTCGATTTCAACGACAGGGTAGCAATAACTGCAGACTCCATCGGCGATGATGATACGGAAGAAGATATAGAAATTGAAGAGACCGACAGCATCGACGACGACCGCAAGGCTATGACCCGAATCAATCGCGAGAAAGTGGATATAGACAATAGCGTGACTTTTTCTGCCAAGGACTCTGTAATATTATTAGGCAATAAACTGGCATATCTCTTTGGCGACGGAGAGGTGGAATATGGGAGTTTCAAACTCAATGCCGACGAGATCAAGATGGTGATGGACTCCACGACAGTCTATGCAAATGGAAGGCTTGACAGTGTGGGAGAATTGCAGGGGAAGCCTGTGTTCCAAGACGGAGGAGACACGTATGAATCAAAGACGATGTCGTACAACTTCAAGAACCAGAGAGGTTTCATCACAGACATTATCACGGAGCAGGGTGAAGGATACCTGACCGGAGGACGATCAAAGAAGATGGCCGACGGAAGTTTCTTTGCCGAGGATGCAATGTATACCACATGCGATGAGCATGAACATCCACACTTCTATATAAAGCTTACAAGGGGAAAAATGCGTCCGGGCAAAGACGTAGTGTCAAGTGCTGCCTATATGGTGGTAGCCGATGTGCCATTGCCCATAGCGCTTCCATTCGGCTATTTCCCTTTCAGCAAGGAATACTCATCGGGTATCATATTCCCATCGTTTGGCGATGACTATAACAGAGGCTTTTATGCACGCAATGGGGGATATTACTTCGCCTTCAGCGACTATGTGGACCTTGCAGTCACGGGTGAACTATATACCAAAGGGTCGTGGGGAGTCTCCGGACGCTCATCCTACAGAAAACGCTATAAATTTAGCGGATCGTTTGACATTTCATACCTGACAACGGTCATGGGAGATAAGGGACTTCCTGACTATTCGAAGCAGAACAACTTCCAGGTGGTGTGGAGCCATTCGATGGATACGAAGTCGAATCCCAACATGTCGTTTTCAGCTTCGGTCAACTTCTCGACCTCCGGCTATACACGCAATGACCTCAATTCATATTACTCCAACTCCTTTACAGAAAACACGAAATCAAGTACGGTCAATATGACCTACCGTTTCCCTGGGACGAAATGGGCGGCGAGTGCCTCTACCAATATCAGCCAGAGAACGCAAGACTCGACGCTTGCTGTTTCGTTTCCTAACCTGAACGTCACATTGAGCCAGGTGGCACCATTCAAGAGAAAGCGTGCTGCAGGAGCTGAGAAATGGTATGAAAAAATCAAAATGAGCTATAGCGGACAGTTTCAGAATTCACTGACCGCCAAGCAGAACGTATTCTTCCAGAAGAGCCTGATAAAAGACTGGAGGAATGGATTCAGACATTCTGTCCCTGTCTCTGCCACATTCTCAGTATTGAAATACATAAATGTGTCGCCGTCGATCTCTATGACCGACCGAATGTATACGTCAAAGATAAAAAGAGAGTGGGATCCGAACGCTTCGGCTGAAGTGAAGGATACATGCTATGGCTTCTACAACCTGTTTGATTTCAGCGCATCTCTTTCAGCTGACACGAAGCTCTATGGCTTCTTCAAGCCTATGAAATTCTTGGGCGACAAGGTGCAGATGATCCGCCATGTGTTGACTCCAAGCCTATCTTACAATTATACGCCTGACTTCAGCGACCCAATGTGGGGCATCTACGGCCAATATTCCTATATGGACAATGCGGGCCAGAACATCACCAAAAGATACAGCTACTTCCAGCATGGAGTTTTCGGCAGTCCCAGCGCCGGAATGTCAAGTTCTGTGTCGCTTTCGTTATCAAACAACCTTGAGATGAAAGTGAAGAGCGACCAGGACTCAACGGGAGTCAAGAAGATATCGCTTATCGAAAACCTATCGCTGAGCCAAAGCTATAACTTTGCGGCAGACTCCATGAACTGGAGCAATCTCAACACCTCCATACTTCTCCGACTGACGAAGAGCTTCAACCTGAACCTGAGTGCAACTTGGGATCCTTATACATATGCGTTGAACTCCAACGGACAGCCAGTGAGAGTCAACAAGACCCGCTGGCAGGCACACAAAGGATGGGTGAAACTTACTTCGACCGGCACATCGTTTAGCTATACATTCAGCAACGCCACCTTCAAGCGAAAGAAAGACACCAAGGACAAGAAGGGAAACAAGAATAATCTTGATGACGATGAAGATTATGACGACGATGAAGATCGCTCTTTGGCGGACTCTGCCCCTACGCGCCGCAAGAGGGGAGGGCAGCAGGATGAAAAGCAGAATGATGCTGATGGATATGCTCCCTGGGAGTGCCCTTGGAGTCTTTCGCTCAATTATTCTATCAACTATGGCCTCGGCGACTTCAACTACAGGAAGATGGACTATAACGGAAGATTCACACAGAATCTCTCCATCTCCGGCAATATCCGACCCACTAAGAACTGGAACTTCTCAATGTCGTGCAGCTACGACTTCCAGGCGAAGAAGATAGCCTACATGAACTGCAACATCTCTCGCGACATGCACTGCTTCACCATGTCGTGCTCAATAATCCCGGTGGGAGTATATAAAAGTTTCAATTTCAATGTGGCAGTCAAGTCATCGCTGCTTAAAGATCTCAAATACGACAAGCAATCATCGCGCCTGAACGGCATCAATTGGTGATTTTATTTGGATATTTGGGAAAAGTTTATTAATTTTGTAAAGATTTACCGAAACATGGCCCGATCACTACACCGAGTCATCGCAGAACTTAGAGCGAAAATAGAGCAACTTGCCCAGCAGCGAGACGCCGCTCTTGCCTCGCAAAAAGCTATGGCAGAGGAGGCGGAGGCATTGAAGCAAGAGCTTGAAGAATGCCGTGAGAAGCTGAGGGAATCCCAAATGGAAGTAGATTTCCTGACTGTTTCCCACCGACTTGCCGACAATCCGTCGAACCTCATCTCGGCACGACGTCGCCTGCAGAGGTTGATCGCAAAAATAGACCGTTGCGTCTCTCTCCTCAAGGAAGACGCAGACATCAGCTGATGAAATCAAAAGAGACAAAAATCAATATAGAAGTCAATATCTTCGGCACAAGATTTTCAGTGGTGGTCCCGTTTTCGGGGCAAGATGCCGTAAGGGCCACTGAGACTGAGATGAAGACTTACCTCAAGGAGCTGAGGGATACACATTCCAAGAAGAACTTAACGGAATGTATGGCTATGATGGCATATCATTATGCATCAAGCTACTTCGCAATGAAGGCCCAGCGAGAGGCAGAGGCTGCCGAAGCCGAGGAGCTGCTGAGAGACATCTCGCGGCTCTGCGGCGATGAAGATCGGGAAGAACCGGAGAGCAACAGATCTGAATTCGGCGAGTACTGACCGGCAGGATGCCCCACTCTTATTCATGATTTTACATCAGGATGCCATGCAGATTCCTTCCCCGCGCAAGAGCGGAGGAAGCCTTTTTGCGTATACGCATGTGACATCAGGAAAGAACACTTATTATTAACACTTATAGAAACATTTTTATTTAAATACAGACATGACAACAGCAATATGGATCATCATAGCCGTGGCAGCTGCAGCAGCAGGATATGCCGTGGCCACTGCGATGAGCAGAAAGAACGCCAGCAGCAGGGCACATATGATTCTGGAAGAAGCAAGAAAGGATGCTGAGGTGATCAAAGACAAGAAAATCATCGAAGCAAAAGAGCAGGAAGTGAAGATACTTGCCGATGCAGAACGTAATGCCAATTCAAAGATACAGAAGGCCCAGGCTTCTGAAGCACGTGCCAAACAGCGTGAGATGCAGCTCAACCAGCAGCAGAACGAACTTAACCGACGCAAGAAAGAACTTGACTCACAGAAGCAGAGCCTTGACACCCGCATCAATAATGCCGAGAATCTGGAGCGTACGCTTGAAGCTCGTCGTGGCGAAGTGGAGCATCTCTACCGTCAGGCCCAGGAGCAGCTTGAGCATATCTCGGGCCTTTCTGCCGACGAGGCCCGCGAGCGCCTGATTGAAAGCCTCAAGGATGAGGCAAGGACTGCGGCGCAAGGATATATCAATGACATTATGGATGAGGCCAAATTGACAGCCAACAAGGAGGCCAAGAAGATCGTGATACAGTCAATACAGCGTGTGGCTACTGAAGCTGCCGTAGAAAACTCAGTGACTGTATTCCACATAGAGAATGATGAGATCAAGGGGCGCATCATCGGCCGAGAAGGACGCAATATCCGGGCTCTTGAGGCTGCTACCGGCATTGAAATCATTGTTGATGACACTCCGGAAGCAATTGTGCTTTCAGGATTCGACCCAGTGCGCCGAGAGATAGCACGCCTTGCGTTGCATCAGCTTGTGCTTGACGGGCGTATCCATCCTGCCCGCATTGAAGAGGTAGTGGCAAAAGTCAGGAAGCAAATCGAAGAGGAAATCAATGAGACAGGAAAGCGTACCTGCATTGACCTCGGCATACATGGCTTACATCCTGAGCTGATAAGGATGGTAGGAAAAATGAAATACCGTTCATCTTACGGACAAAACCTCCTGCAGCATGCACGCGAGACTGCCAACCTGTGTGCCATCATGGCAGCCGAACTTGGCTTGAATCCGAAAAAGGCACGTCGCGCAGGTCTTCTCCACGACATTGGCAAGGTGCCTGATGACGATCCCGAGATCCCGCACGCTATTTTTGGCATGAAGCTTGCTGAAAAATTCAAGGAGAAACCTGATATCTGCAATGCAATTGGAGCCCACCATGACGAAGTGGAGATGACTTCATTGTTGTCGCCCATAGTGCAAGTGTGCGATGCTATTTCGGGTGCCCGTCCGGGTGCGCGCAGAGAGATAGTGGAGGCTTATATCAAGCGTCTCAACGATCTTGAGCAACTTGCTCTTTCATATCCGGGCGTTATCAAGACCTACGCTATCCAGGCAGGGCGTGAACTCCGCGTGATAGTGGGTGCGGACAAGATTTCAGATCAGGAAATCGAAAGCCTGTCGGCCAATATAGCAAAGAAGATTCAGGATGAATTGACTTATCCGGGACAGGTGAAGATTACCGTTATCCGCGAGACCCGCGCCGTGGCTTATGCCAAATAATAAGGAGTGGAGCCTATGGATGAAATGGAAATAAAACCGATTGCAGAAAGCATTCCTGTTCCTGAAACCACTGTCAATTCAGATGTGAAACCGATTCCAGACTGCACGGAGTGTGCCGGTTGTGACTCGGGATGCGGAGGCGATGGTTGCTCCACTGCTGAAGGTGAGGGGTGTGGTGGTTGCGGTGCCCATAAGGTAATGGGATGGCGTCGCGAGCCTAGAGGCAAGCTTTATGCCAACAACTGGCTCGGCGACATCTCTACAGCTGCCGATTTCCCTGCCGTGCAGGTGCAATTCAAAAATACCAGGGCCGGCTTCTACTTAAATTCCTCAAAGCTCAGTCTTGAGATAGGAGATACGGTTGCGGTCGAGGCTGCTAATGGCCATGACATAGGACAGGTGACCATGATCGGCCCTCTTGTCAGGATGCAAATGGTCAAGGCAAAGCTGGATCCGGACAACTTAGAAGAGCTTAAGAAGGTGTTCAGAAAAGCTCGCCCGTCAGATATCGAGCGTTTTAACGAGGCGAGAAGCAAGGAGCACAGCACGATGATACGTTCGCGTGCGATAGCCGAAGAACTTGGTCTCAATATGAAGATCGGCGACGTGGAATATCAAGGTGACGGCGGCAAAGCAATCTTCTATTATATTGCAGATGAGAGGGTAGACTTCAGAAAACTGATTCGTATTCTTGCCGAGGAATTCAAGGTGAGGATAGAGATGAAGCAAATCGGAGCGCGCCAGGAGACAGGCAGAATCGGAGGTATAGGTCCCTGTGGACGTCCGCTTTGCTGCTCCAGCTGGATGACTCACTTTGTAAGTGTCGGCACCGGAGCGGCGAGAATGCAAGATCTCTCGATGAATCCTCAGAAACTGGCTGGACAATGTGCAAAACTGAAATGCTGTCTCAACTTTGAGATCGATGCATATGCGGAGGCCTCGAAGCAACTTCCGCAGAAGGACATTGTGCTCCAGACAAAGGATGCAGATTTCTTCCTCTTCAAGACTGATATCCTGACAAGGACCCTTACCTACAGCACAGACAAACGCATGGGGGCAAACCTTACAGTGATCCCGGCTGCGAGAGCGTTTGAGATAATCGCGCTCAACAAGCAAGGCATAAAACCTGAGCGTCTTGCCGAGGATATGGAGGATCTGGAGGCAAGAAGAGAGTATATTGATCTCACGGATCAGGATGCACTGACGCGTTTCGACAAGACTAAGAAGAAGAAACAAAAGCATAAAGGAAACTCCGGAGGTCAAAACCAAAAGGGCGTCGTAAAAAAAGAGCAGCCTGAGCAGCCCAAGACCCAGCAACCGACTCATGAAAACGGTCAAAAGAAGAGTGGAAGCCAGCGCCGGCAGAAACGTCAGCAGCACAATAAAAACATGAATACAGACAGCAATGACGCTAAGAAACCTTAAAGATAAACTGAACAATCCAATATTCCGCATTATCGGCGAGACTGCCGATGAGCTTGGGCTCGAAGTGTATGTTGTAGGGGGATTCGTCAGGGATATCTTTCTCGAGCGTCCCTCTTCCGATCTTGACTTCGTCACAGTGGGGAGCGGGATATCGCTTGCCAAGGCTGTGGCTGAACGATTGGGGAAAAAAAAAGGACGTCTCACGGTGTATGCCAACTATGGGACAGCCCAGATACGGCATAAGGATTTGGAACTGGAGTTTGTCGGGGCACGGAAAGAGAGCTACACACGAGATTCGCGCAATCCAATAGTGGAAGACGGCACTCTCGACGACGATCAAAAGCGAAGGGACTTCACAATCAATGCTATGGCCATATGCCTGAACGGAGCAAGATTTGGAGAACTTGTTGATCCCTTTGATGGAATTGTGGATCTTGAGCGAAAAATCATCAGGACTCCGTTGGACCCGGATGTGACGTTCAGCGATGATCCTTTGAGGATGATGAGAGCAATCAGATTCGCCACCCAGCTTGAGTTTGATATTCTGCCGGAGACTTTCGATGGGATAAAGCGAAATGCCGGAAGAATTGAGATTATCACAAAAGAGAGGATCAATGACGAACTTGGAAAAATCATACGTTCACGTCGCCCTTCAATTGGATTCATGCTTCTTGACGAAGCCGGACTGCTTGAGCGGATTATGCCGGAAGTGTATGCCCTGAAAGGTGTGGATACTGTAGGAGGACGTGCCCATAAGGATAATTTCCTGCATACGCTGAAGGTGGTAGACAATGTGGCTGAGCGTTCAGACAATGAGTGGCTTCGCTGGGCTGCCTTGCTGCATGACATAGCGAAACCTGTGACCAAGAAGTGGGATAATAACCTTGGCTGGACTTTCCACAACCATAATTTCATCGGGGAGAGAATGGTGCCCCGGATTTTCCAGTCGATGAAGATGCCTCTCAATGAGAAAATGAAATACGTCCAGAAGTTGGTCGGACTCCATATGAGACCACAGCAGGTGGGGGAAGAAGGTGTCAGCGATTCCGGTGTAAGGCGCCTTCTGACAGATGCCGGTGAGGATGTGGAAGATCTTATGATCTTGGCGGAGTCAGACCTTACTTCGCGAAATCCTGTCAAAGTGAAATCTGCCCTTGACGGATTTATGGCTCTAAGGGAGCGCATGAAGGAGATTTTGGCTGCGGATGACTATCGGAAATGGAAAAATCCAATCAATGGCAACGAGATAATGGATAGGTTGGGGATTCCGCCTTCGCAAGAGATCTCGAGACTCAAGCAAATTGTGAAGGATGCGATACTTGACGGAGAGATTCCCAATGAGCATGATGCAGCTTGGGACTATCTTGTGGCCCATATGAACGATAATGCATGCCAACCCGAACATAAATAATGAATTATCGAGAGATGGAAAATAATAAAATGCCTGTTTCAAACGTTATCAGGAAAGAGATATTCCATCACTATATAGAGAGTGAATACGTAATCAACAACAGTAACATAAAAACCTTACGAATATGTGTGGAATAGTAGGATATGTAGGCGACAGAAACGCATATGATATTCTGATCAAGGGCTTGCACAGACTTGAATATAGAGGATATGACAGTGCCGGAGTTGCATTGGTGAGTCCGTCAGGGAAGCTTAATGTATATAAGTCGCGTGGAAAAGTTTCAAATCTGGAGGAATATTGCAAGGATAAAGACACGTCAGGAGGCACCGGAATAGCCCATACACGCTGGGCAACTCATGGCGAGCCGTCTGACCGCAACGCACACCCTCATTTCAGTGAAGACGAGGAGATCGCACTCGTACACAACGGCACTATTGAAAACTACAAGGTTCTTAAGGATGCATTGATTCAAAACGGGTGTAAATTTCAGTCGGAGACTGATACCGAGGTGCTTGTGCAACTTATAGAGTATATCAGGACCCATAATGAATGCTCGCTCCTTGATGCAGTCAAGGAGGCGTTGCGGCAGGTAGTGGGTGCTTATGCGATAGCCGTCATAGAAAAAAACAGCCCCGATACGATTATAGCAGCCCGCAAGAGCAGCCCGCTCGTGATCGGCATAGGGGAGGGGGAGATGTTTCTTGCCTCCGATGCCACTCCGATTGTGGAATACACCAAAGACGTAGTCTATGTCAAAGACAATGAGATAGCCATCGTGTCGAAGACTGAGCCACTCAAGCTCATCAATCTAAACAACGAGGAGACCCGTGTAGACGTAAAGACGCTTGAATTTTCAATATCTCAGCTCGAGAAGGGCGGGTATCCGCATTTTATGCTTAAGGAAATCTTCGAGCAGCCCAATACGCTTCGCGATTGCATAAGGGGTCGCGTCGTAAATGAAGGAAAGAACATAATTGTAAGCGGAGTGCTCGACAGCAAAGAGAAGTTCCTGAATGCCAAGAGAATCATCATAGTAGCTTGCGGCACATCCTGGCATGCTTCCCTTATAGGGAAATATCTTATTCAAGATATGTGCAGGATTCCGGTTGAGGTGGAGTATGCGAGCGAATTCCGCTACAGCAATCCAGTGCTCGACGAGAGGGATGTCGTGATAGCCGTTTCGCAGAGCGGCGAGACTGCAGATACTCTCGCTGCAATCCAGATGGCACATGAGGCCGGCGCCTATGTATACGGCATCAGCAACGTAGTGGGAAGCTCTATACCACGAAACACTGATTCGGGCACATATATCCATGTCGGTCCGGAAATCGGGGTCGCTTCTACGAAAGCGTTTACAGGTCAAGTGATGGTGCTTACGCTTATTGCTATGGCCATAGCTGAACTAAAGGGCACAATGCCGAAAGAGGACCTTGACAAAATCGGCGAAGAAATCCTGAAGGTGCCTGAATATGTGAAGCAGACTCTTGAGCTTAATGAGCAAATAGAGCGACTTTCGCTGATATTCACATATGCACATAATTTCCTTTATTTGGGTCGCGGATATAGTTATCCGGTGGCACTCGAAGGGGCATTGAAACTTAAAGAGATCTCCTATATCCATGCGGAGGGGTATCCTGCAGCTGAGATGAAACATGGTCCGATCGCTCTTATCGATGCAGAGATGCCGACCGTCATCATTGCGCCCAATGATCATCTGTATGAAAAGATCGTCAACAATGTGCAGCAAGTGAAGGCTCGCCATGGAAGCGTGATTGCAATAGTGACAGAAGGAGACGAGGAGATAAAGAATATTGCCGACTATGTGATAGAAGTGCCGGCCGTGCCGGAGTGTCTGACTCCGATCATCACGAGTGTTCCACTCCAATTGCTTTCTTACTACATAGCCATCAATAAGGGCAAAAATGTGGATATGCCCAGAAATCTTGCAAAATCAGTGACTGTTGAGTAAAAATAGATAATTATCTGTGAAATAACAAAATAGGCTAAATATGCATGAAATGAAAAGCGTGTGGGTCAAAAAAAATTGAGTTCACACGCTTTTTTTTTGCTGAAAAATTTGGTTGGTAAGAAAAAAAGTTATAACTTTGCACT